>VXLW01000098.1 GCA_009841435.1 Dehalococcoidia bacterium
GGGGCGGGGAGGTGCGGGGCGAGGAGGGGGAGGAGGCGCATTTCGCCTTCGAGCAGGCGCGCATCGTTGGGGGTGCGGGGGAAGCGGAAGACGCGGTCGCCGTGGGCGAAGGTCCAGTGAGACCAGCCGTGCTTGAGCGCGCGGACGGGAGCCTCGCCGAGGTCGGGGAAGGCGCTGTGGATGGCTTCGGCGGCTTCGCAGGTCTCCATGGGATTCGGGGTTCTAGAATACGGCGTGCCCCTCTTACTCGGCGTCACCGGCTCGATCGCGGCAGGCAAGAGCCTGCTCTGCACGCATCTGGCGGAGGCGCACGGCGCCGTGCACGTCGACGCGGACCGCGAGGTGCACCGCATGTACGTCCCGGACACGCCGGGGTTCGAGCGCGTGGTAGCCGAGTTCGGCGAGGAGATCGTTGGGGAGGACGGCGTCATCGACCGGCGCGTGCTCGGAGGCATGGTGTTCGGGAAGCCGGAGCGGATGGAGGCCCTGCGCACGGCCATCGGGGACATTCCGGCGTACTTCATGGCGCTGCTCGAACGCTGGCGGGAGGAGCTCCCGGAGGACGGCATCGGCGTGCTGGAGGCGGTGAACCTGCTTGAGCGGGACTACATGACAAAGGCGGACGCGGCCTGGCTGGTGGTGACAGCCGACGAGACGGCGATCACGCGGCTGATGGAGACGCGCTCACTCTCGCGGGAGGAGGCGGAGCAGCGGCTGGCCTCGGCGCGCGACTGGCGCGAGCGGGCTCCCGCGGCGGACCGCATCTTCCACAACGACGGGACCCAGGAGGCGTACCTGGCGACAGTCGATGAGGCGATCAGGGAGACGGTCGCGGCCCACCGCGCGGGCAAGCTGCCGCGGCCGCGCTGGTACGCGGCGCAGGAGTCGGGGGCGCAGGGCTAGCCGAGGCGACTGAGAAGGGGTCTGACGGCCTTGCCGCGATGGCCGAGGCGGGCGCGATCGTCGTCGTCGAGCTCGGCGAGGGTCTTGCCGTTGAGGATCTGGGTGACGGCGTCGAGGCCGTAGCCGCCTTCGCCGCGCGGTTCCATCGGGATCTCGCACTCGATGATGGACATGGAGACGGCCACGTCGGGATCGCCGGGGGTGGCGAGGGCGGCAGCGGCGCGCCCGACGGTGATGCGCTGACCGACGGGGGTCTGGGCGAGGCGCTGGAGCAGCGCCTGGCAGCGATCGGCGTCGGGGAGGCCGGCGTGGAAGGTCTCGGTGAGGGCGCCGGGCTGGAGGTCCATGGGGTAGACCTCGATGCCGGCGCAGAGGGCGATGGCCATCTCGCCGGTGGCCTCGGCGCAGGCGCGGGCGCGGTGGGTGGCGCGGGCGGCGTAGTCGCCCCCGGGAGGGGAATCGGGGGGCGTCTCGGGATCGACGCACTCGACGGGGGCATCGGCCAGAAGGGCGCGAAGGTCGGCGCGCTCGACGGGGTCGGCGGAGGCGAGGACGAGGCGGGGCTGGTCAGTCATGGGCGCATCGTGAGGGGGCGGCAGGGATCGCGCAACGGGGCCTGGTCGCAAGACGGCCAACGTACCGTCGTTGACCGGTCATGTGCCGCGCGCCGATCATGGCCGGATGGCGACGCGCGGGTCGGGTCACGCGAACAGGGAGGCAACACCGGGGAGACAGGCCCGGCCCGCGAGGCGGGCCGCCACCATCTCGTTCCTGGTCCTGGTCGGTAGCCTGGCCGCGCTGGCGGTGCTGCTACTGGATCGCGGGATGAACGGAGAGGATCCGGCGCGGCAGTTGGCGGCCTCAACGGCGGCGGCCACGGAGACGCCGGCGACCGCGGAGGTGGAGGCGACACCCACGACGGCTGCGACCGCAGCCGCCGACGCGCCAGACACGCCCACCACGGCCAGCACGCCGGCCATGGCACCAAAGGTCCGGTACTCGGGGGAGCTGCCCGGGGAGCTCACGGGGTCGGAGAACCTTGAGCCGGCTACGGAGGGAGAGGACCTTATCTTCCTCTCCGAGGGGGAGGGGGAGTACCGGCTGGTGCGTCGCTACTACGTGCCGGTCGTGGCGATGGGAACCGGGGTGGACTCGCTGACCCAGACGCAGGTGGAGGACCTCGCGAGCGGCGCGATCACGGACTGGTCGGAGGTGGGGGGAATCGCGGGGCCGGTACGGGCGTTCGCGATCGTTCGGGGGAGAGGATCAACGGCGCTGCCCTTCGAGCCGGTCTCACCGGAGCGGTCGTTCGCGACGTACCGGGAGCTGCTGGCGGCGATGACGCTGGACTCCGGAGCGTGGGCGTTCGTGCCAATCGAGAAGTTGCTCCCGACGGTGACGGCGGTCGCAGTAGGCGAGGTCGACATCGTTCGGGGGCGGGGTGATACGCGGGAGTGGCTGTACGTGGAGGCGGTGGCGATTCTGCCCCTCACGGAGGAGGGGAGAGCGACGGCGGAAGCGATCGTGGAGGAGCACTCGGAGCCGCTGCCGGAGGCGGTGACGGTGATCGCGACGGGCGACATCCTCCAGTCGCGCTGCTCACTGACGCAGATCCGGGCGACGGGGGACTGGGGGGCGGCACTGCGGGGCCCGGTAGGGGAGTACCTCGCCTCGGCGGACCTGACGCTGGGCTCGATCGACGGGAGCATCCAGGACATCGCGGAGCCGCTCGGATGCTTCTCGCACGTGAACCTGAGCTCGCCGCCGGAGGTAATCGAAGCGCTGACCCTCTCGGGGTTCGACGAGGTGACGGTCGCGACGAACCACGTTTTCGACTGCGGGGCGGAACCGTGCGGGGCAGCCGCGTTCCTGCGCACCATCCAGCTGCTGGAAGAGGCGGGAATCGCGGTCGTCGGTGGGGGCGAGAACCTCGCCGAGGCGCTGGCGCCGGCCATCTTCGAGGTGGGTGGGACGACTTTCGGGGTTCTCGGGTTCGACGACGTAGCGGCGTACTTCCTGGAGGCGGGGGTGGACCGCCCGGGGACGGCGCCACTCGACGACGACTACAGCGAGGAGAACGCCGCCGGCGAGCCCGCGTTCTTCCGACCGGCCTCGGAGCTGGGGCTGGAACGCTTCCGGGCGACGGTACGGGCGCTGGCGGACGAGGTCGACGTGGTCATCGTGCAGGTGCAGACGGGAACGGAGGACACGCACGACCCGAGCCCGCGCAGCATCAAGGCGCTGCGGGCGGCGGTGGAGGAAGGGGCGGCGCTGGTGGTGGGGAACCAGGCCCACCACGTGCAGGCGATCGAGCCCGGCGGGGACGCGTTCATCGCGTACGCGCTGGGGAACTTCATCTACGACCAGACGCGGCTCGAGGGGCACATGCAGGGGTACCTGCTCGAGGCGACGTTCTGGGGGGCGAGGCTGGTGAACCTGCGCTTCGCGCCGTACGTGATCGAGGACCTGTACCGGCCCGTGTTCGCCGAGGGCGAGGTGCGGGCGAAGATCCTCAACGATGTCTTTGAAGCATCGATGCGGTTGGCGGAAGGGCAATAGTCTGGTGGGGTGCTCGGAGGCTGCGGCGACTGGAAGGTTGCACTGGTCGAGCTCGGGGGCAGCTCGGGGGCGGGCGGATAGCAGCGGAATCGCGGAGAATCGACGGCCATGCGCATCTTCTTCGACGTCGACGACACGATCATCACGTGGGACGTGCGACTGCGGCCGGGCGTGGTGGAGGTGTTCGAGAAGCTGCGCGAAGAGGGGCACGAGGTGTACCTCTGGAGCGGGAACGGGCCACGCTGGGAAATCGTGCGGCGCTTCGACCTGCATGAGCACATCATCGACTGCTACTGGAAGCCCCTCTACCGGCACCACGAGCGGCTCGAGGAGGTAGGTGTGCCGTTCACGCCGGACTACGTGATCGACGACCACCAGGAGGTCATCGACGCGTTTCCGGGGGTGCGCATCGCGCCCCCGAGCTACCCGCTCGAGAAGGACAACGAGCTGTGGCGGGTGTACGACGCGATCCAGGAGTACATCGCGAACGTGAACGGCGCCTCCGAGTAGGCGTCAGCCACCCAGCTGCCGGACCAGGTTCGTGAGTCCCCCGGAGAGGCGCACAGGGTAGACGTTCGCGGACGCATGGAGGTTCCGCGCCGCCTCGGGGAGGCGGGCGACCGCATGGGCGCGACGCTCGCGCAATGTGGCGAGGGGCTCGGGGGGCGACAGGCGTTTCCCGGAGGTCATCACCTGCGCCAGCAGGGGACGGCCGGGGATGCGGGGCTCGTCCGCGAGGGCGATCGCGTCGGCGACGGACCCGCCGCCGCGCTCCTCGCGATAGACCTGCTTCACGCCGGGGAGGCTGCCCTTGCCGGCTGAGCGCTTCATGACAGGGCCGCGGGGACCGGCGACCAGCTTGTAGACGCCGCCGAGCGAGGGGGCGTCGGCGCTCGTGCCGAGCCGGGTGCCGACACCGAAGGCGTCGATCGGCGCACCCCCGGCCAGGAGTTCGGCGATGCGGTACTCGTCAAGGTCGCTGGAGGCGAAGATGCGGATGTCGCCACAGCCCGCCTCGTCGAGGACGTTCCGGACCGTGCGGGCAAGCGCGGCGAGGTCGCCGGAGTCCAAGCGGACGGCGCGGATCGTGACGCCCTCGGCACGCAGCTCATTCGCGACGGCGGCGGCGCGGCGCGCGCCCTCGACGGTGTCGTAGGTGTCGATGAGGAGGACGGTGCTCTCGGGGAAGTCGAGGGCGTAGGCGCGGAAGGCCTCGGTCTCGTCGGGGAAGGAGAGGACGTAGGAGTGGGCCATCGTGCCGCTCAGGTCGAGGCCGTAGAGCTGGCCCGCGAGCACGTTCGAGGTGCCGGAGGCGCCGCCCACGAAGGCGGCGCGCGCCACCCTGAGGGCGGCGTCGGCGCCATGGTCGCGGCGGCCGGAGAAATCGACGAAGGTGCGGTCGCTGCAGGCGAGGGCGATACGCGCGGCCTTGGTCGCGATCATCGTCTGGAAGGTGAGGGCGTTCAGAAGGAAGGTCTCGGCCAGCTGCGCCTCGATGAGCGGGGCGGTGACGCGGAGGAGGGGCTCGTTAGCGAAGACGGTCTCGCCCTCGGGCACGGCCCAGACGTCGCCGGTGAAACGGAGGCGCGCGAGGAAGTCGAGGAACGCCTCATCGAAGGTGTCGAGCGAGCGCACGTAGGCGAGGGTGTCATCGCTGAAGGCGAGGCCATCGAGGTAGGCGAGTGCGTCTTCAAGGCCGCAGGCGACGAGGAAGCCCCGGTGCTCGGGAAGCTGCCGAACGGAAAGCTCGAAGGTAGCGGGCTCGTTCATGCCGTGGGCGAAATAGCTCGCGGCCATGGTGAGCTCGTAGAGATCGACGAAGGCGGCGACGTTGTCGTCGGAGACCCATGGCATGGGCGCCAGTATGCGGCAGGGCGGGCGGCGGATGGGCTCCTCGTTATGGGAACCGCAGGGCCGGAGTGGTAGGCTCAGCGCAGGCCCTTCGCACCCTGTACACGGTGCGGATTAGCGCCCTGAGACTCCTGGAGGCGACCCCGACATGTTCGACACCATCATCCGCGGCGGGACCGTGATCGACGGCCTGCAGACGCCCCGCTTCCGCGGCGACATCGGCATCAAGGACGGGCGGGTCGCCTCGATCGGGCGCATCCACAACGGCGACGGGGCGCGCGTGATCGACGCCGAGGGGCTGATCGTCGCCCCAGGGTTCGTCGACCTGCACACGCACTACGACTCGCAGGTGTACTGGGACCCATGGTGCAGCATCTCGGGCTGGCACGGGGTGACCTCGGTGGTGATCGGGAACTGCGGCTTTGGGTTCGCGCCGGTGCGGGCGGAGGACCAGGAGCGGGCAATGCTCACGATGGCCCGGAACGAGGCCGTGCCGATGGAGTCGATGCGGGAGGGGATGGCCTGGGACTGGGAGACCTACCCGGAGTTCCTCGACAGCCTGGAGCGGACGCCGAAGGGCGTGAACCTGCTGAGCTATGTCGGGCTGAACCCCCTGATGGCGTACGTCATGGGGCTGGAATCGGCGAAGAACCGTTCCGCCACAGAGGCCGAGCGCGAGGAGATGTGCCGCCTGTTCGAGGAGGCGCTGAGGGCCGGGGCGTGCGGCTTCTCCGTGCAGCTCGGGGGCGAGGAGAGCGTCCAGCGCGACTACGACGGGACGCCGATGATTACGGACCTGATGTCGGAGGAGGACCTGCTCGCGTTCGCGGGGGTGATGGGGAAGGTGGGGCGCGGGTTCGCGCAGATCACGGGGCCGTTCGAGGCGGCGGAGAAGGTGGCGGCGGTGAGCGGCCGGCCGGTTATCTGGAACCTGCTGGCGCCGGCCACGGATCAGCACGGCCAGAACACGCCTCCGCACCGGCTCATGATCGAGAAGCTGGACGAGGCGAACGCGAGGGGCCTGCGCATCTTCGGGCAGGCGCTGACAGTGGACGTCGGCTTCGAGTTCAACCTGGAGGACTGGAACCTGTTCGACTCCAGCCCGATCTGGCGCGAGGTCACGCTCGGGACGCGCGAGGTGCGCATGGACAAGATGCGCGACGGCGAAATCCGTCAGGCGCTGCGGGACGAGTTCGACGCAGGCCACGGGCCGATCGCGGGCGGGGGCATTGAGTCACAGATGAAGGCGGCCGGAGGCGGCGCGAACGTCTCGGGTATTGCGCAGCTCACAGTCGAGGAGGTCGAGAACCCGGACTTGAAGGCGTACGAGGGCCTGGGCCTTGCCGAGATCGCACGAAACGAGGGGAAGCACATCATCGACGCCTTCCTCGACCTCTCGCTGGAGGACGACCTGCAGGCGACGTTCGTGACGCCGCCGCGGCCGACGGACCCGGACGCGATGGCGGAGGTGGCGAACTCCTCGGTGGCGATACCGGGCGTGTCGGACGGGGGCGCGCACACGAAGTTCATCACGCTGGGGGCCTACCCGACGGAGTTTCTGGCGCGCTGGGTACGGGACGCGGGGATCATGGACCTCGAGCAGGCTCACTGGCGGCTCGCCGCGTACCCGGCGCTGGCGGCAGGCTTCCGCGACCGGGGCTGCATCCGCGAGGGCGCTCCGGCGGACATCGTGGTGTACGACTACGAGAAGCTGGAGATGCTGCCAATCGTGAAGGCGTGGGACTTCCCCGCGGGCGCCTGGCGTCGCGTACGCAAAGCCGAGGGGTATCGCTACACGCTCGTGAACGGCGAGGTCACGTTCGAGGACCGGGACTGCACAGGCGCGACGCCGGGCCAGCTCCTGCGGCACGGGTCGGCGTAGGGGGACGCTGCCGGACTACGGTTCGTAGCGGGAGAAGACGAGGCAGCTGTTCTGGCCGCCGAAGCCGAAGCTGTTCTTCATGATGACCTGGGGGTCGACGCGGCGCTGGCCCTCGGGGATGTAGTCGAGGTCGCAGGTGGGGTCGGGGTTCTCGAGGTTGATCGTGGGGTGGGCGAGCCCTGTTTCCAGCGTCTTGATGGCCGCGACGGTCTCCATGCCGCCGCTTGCCCCGAGGCCGTGGCCAATGAGGCTCTTGGTGGCGCTGATGGGGATGTCGTAGGCGCGCTCGCCGAAGACGGTCTTGATGGCATCGGTCTCGGCGGTGTCGCCGGCGGGCGTGCTGGTGGCGTGGGCGTTGATGTAGCCGATCGTGTCGGGGTGCATGCCGGCGTCGTCGAGCGCTTCCTGCATGGCGCGGGCGGCGCCCTCGCCGCCCTCGGGCGGGGCAACGACGTGGAAGGCATCGGACGTGCAGCCGAAGCCCGCGAGCTCGGCGTAGACGCTGGCGCCGCGGCGCATGGCGTGTTCCTCGCTCTCGAGGAGGAGGGCGCCGGCGCCCTCGCAGGGGACAAAGCCGTCGCGGTCGGCGTCGAAGGGGCGGCTCGCCTTTTCGGGAGCTCCCTCGGCGCTGGTGACGGCCTTCATGACGCAGAAGCCGGCAAGACCGAGCTCGCTGATGCCGGCCTCGCAGCCGCCCGCCAGGACGACGTCGGCGCGGCCGCTGCGGATCATGAGGGCGGCCTCGCCGATGGCCTGGGTGCCGGCGGCGCAGGCGGTGACGATCGTGCCGTTGTAGCCGCGCAGGCCGAACTGCATCGCGACCTGGGCGCCCGCCATGTTGGCGAGCTGCTTCGAGAAGAAGAAGGGGTCGATGCGCATGCCGCCGCGTTCGAAGAGCGTGTGGGCGGCCTCCTGGATGCCGGGATAGCCGCCGCCGCCGTTGCCGACGAGGACGCCGATCCGATTGAGGTCCTGCGACTCCAGGTCGAGGGCGGCGTCGTGGATGGCTTCGCGGGCGGCGGCCACCATCAGCTGCGAGAAGCGGCCCATGCGGCGGGCGGCCTTGCGGTCCATGAATTCGGCGGGAACGAACTCGGGAATCTCACCGGCGAACTTGCAGGGGAATTCGGTCGTGTCGAAGAAGGTGATGTGATCGATGCCGGAACGACCCTCCAGCATGTTCTCCCAGAAATCGGGCACGTTCGTACCAGCCGGGGTCACCGCTCCAAGGCCCGTCACGACAACTCGGGTGCGCGAGCGCAGCAGCTCGTTCATCGTTCAGTAAGCGTACAGGCACGCCCGATCACCCGCGAGCCGCGGCGCGCCCTGTGCGCCTCCCTGCTACGCTTCCTGCATGGTCGACGCCGCCCTTCCGAGCCACGTGGCCGCACGCCGCCGGGACGGACGGTACGAGGTGTTGCTGCACCGCTCGCTGGCCCTCATCGGCGAAGATCGGGTGGAGATCCGGAGCGCCCGCAGCACCATCCTGCTGCCGCTGCTGGGGGTGGTCCTGGGAGGGGGAGCGGGGGCGCTGATCGCGATCGAGGCGGGGGACCTGCACTTCGGCCTGCTCGTGGCGCTCCTGCTGTTCGCGCTGATTGCCTTCCCCATCTCGACGATGGCGCTGGTGACGGCCGTCATGGGGGCGGATGTGGTGGTGGACGGGCGCAAGGGCTCGGCGACGTGGCAGCAGGGGTACCTAGGGATGGGCGTGGGGACGCGCGAGCTGGTGCCGTTCGCGAAGATCGACCACCTCGCCATCACGATCGAGGGGGACGCGCCGGATCGCTGGCGCGAGGAGACGGACACGCTGCGGCAGTTCGCACTGGTGCTGGTGAAGCAGTCGGGGAAGCGGCTGACACTGGCGCAAGTGCCCGTTCCCGCGGGGGACCAGACGGACGGCATGGACCGCACGCTCGCGGTGGCCACCGCCGTCGCGAACCTGACGGGGGCAGAGGTGAAGCTGCCGGAGGGCTGGGAGCTGGTCGAGCTGAGCGAAGAGGAAGCGGTCCGGGGAACGCCTGATGAGTAGCGACCCAGCCCTCGACGCCCTGCTGGGAGCGAAGACGATCGCGGTGGTGGGGCTCGATACGCGCACGTTCCGCCCTGCGTACGAGGTGGCGGCGTACCTGCAGTCGCAGGGGTACCGGATCATCCCCGTGCCGGTGCAGCAGCCCGCGGACGAGGTGCTGGGGGAACAGGCGTACGCCAGCCTTCGCGACATCCCCGAGCATGTGGACCTCGTCGACGTGTTCGTTCGGCCCGATCGCACCGGGCCGTTCGTGGACGACGCAATCGCGATCGGGGCGGGGGCGGTGTGGCTGCAGCTCGGGATCAGGAACGAGGCGGCGATCGAGCGAGCGCTGGGGGCGGGGCTGGTCGCGACGCAGGACCGCTGCACGAAGGTCGAACACCAGCGGGCACAGGCGCTGGGCCTCCGCTAGAGCGGCGACGAGCGCGAGGCCCTTCCGGAGACGCGCCCGTAGAATGCCGGGACGCCCACCTCACGGAGCTCCCATGACAGCCAACGAAGCCTTTGCGCCCCCGCCCGGCCTGGAAGAGACCTCTCTGCGCCTGATCCCGCACGTGCTGCGGCCGCTGCCGCCCCTCGCGCAGGAGATGTTCGAGGCGTTCATGCTGGCCTTCGGCGGACGGGCGGTACACATCAACGGGTACACGTTCCTCGGAGGGGGGACTGGGCAGCCGGCGGCTGCGCTCGACCCGCCGCCGTCGAACGACGGCCGGGAGGCCTGGGAGCAGCACGCGATGCCACGCGTCCGCGAGATCTGCGAGGGGCTGTGGTCGGAGGACTACGGGCCCTGGCCGATCGAGGAGCTGGCCCAGGCCCTTCCGGGCTACGTGGCTGAGGCGGCGCGGGGGTTCGCGTACACGATGCAGCCGCTCATGGTCATCGCCGCCCCGGCGAGCGCGCTGATGGTGTTCTGCGGCGAGAAGCTCCAAGCGATGGGCGACCGCGACCGTCTGGTGGCGGCGCTCGTCCAGGGGGTCGACAACGAGTCGGCGGCACGGGGGCTGAAGCTGGAGGGACTGGCGCCGCTGGCGCAGGCATCGCCGGCGCTGCTTGAGGCAGTCGGCGCGGGCGATCTCGTGGCGGCGCAGGCGGCGGAGGGAGGCGCGGCGTTCGGGGAGGCGTTCGAGACCTACCTCGAGGACTACGGGCACGGCTCGCAGACGTGGTGGGAGCTGCACACCCCAACCTGGCGGGAAGAGCCGACAGCGGCGCTGCGCCTGCTTGCGGGCTACGTGGCCGACCCTTCGCGGGCTCCGGTGGCGGCGCATACGCGCTCGGCAGCGGAACGCGCCGAAACGATCGCGCGCTGCGAAGCGGCCCTGTCGGACGACGGCGACCAGGAACGGTTCCGGGCGCTGGTCGAGGGAGCCGTCGACTACGTGTTCGTGATCGAGGGGCGCGCGCACTGGCAGCAGAACTGCGTGGGGGCGCTCCGGCCTGCGTGCCTGGCGCTCGGAAGCAAGCTCGCGGAGGCGGGGGCGCTGGCGGCTGCCGAGGATGTATTCCACCTTCGGCTGGCGGAGCTGGCCCCACTCGCCGCAAACCCGTCGGGGGCAATGCTGGCGACGATCGAGGAGCGGAAGGCCGAGCTTGCCTCCTGGGCGGGGCTCGCGCCTCCGCTCTTGCTCGGTCCGCCGCCACCACCGCCGCCCGCGGATGGGCCACCGAATCCGATCGCGCTCATGTTCGGGGGACCACCGAAGCCCAGCGACGACCCGATGCTGCTGAACGGCAAGGGCGCCAGCCGCGGGGTTGTGACGGGGCGGGCGCGGGTCGTGTTCAGCCTGGAGGAGGCGGAAACGCTGGAGCCGGGGGACATCCTGGTCTGCCCGTTCACGGCTCCGTCGTGGATGCCGGTGTTCACGACGGCAGCGGCGATCGTGACGAACCAGGGTGGGGTGCTCTCACACGCCGCCATCGAGGCGCGCGAGTACGGCATTCCCTGCGTGACCGGTACGGCATCGGGCACACAGCGCATCCCCGACGGAGCCACGGTCACGGTCGACGGCGAGGCCGGGACCGTCCGGATCCACGGAGATTAGTCGCCCGGAGGAGACGGTGGCGGAAGCGCAGGAGGTCGCCGGGTACGTCTCGCCGTACCCGTACGTCCAGCGGCTGCAGGATCGGATGGACGAGATCCTGGACCGCCAGATCCCGAACTCGGGACGCTTCTGCGGGTTCTGCTACGCGCGGCTGGCGCGCGACACCGAGCGCTGCCCCTATTGCGGGACCGAGACGTCGGACTTCCCGACAGTCGACCGGGTGCCGCGGGAGGCGCTGATCATCTACCGCGAGAAGAAGCGGACGGAAGAGCGCTGGGTGTACGGCGGGGCGATGCTGGGGCTTCTGTTCGCGGCGGGCGTGTTCGTGGCGCTGGTGGTGTACGGGACGGACCTGGTGGGGAACCGGAGCATCGCGCTGGGGATCGCGTTCCTGGCGCTCATCGGCGGGGGATATCTGCTGGCGCAGCTCTTCGGACCGCTGATCTGCGGGCAAGTCGGGTACCTGCGGGGTTCGCGCAAACGCGACGAGCTGTGGGGACGGTTCCTGGAGGAACGCGGACGCGAGGAAGCGGGCTAGGACTCGACTCGGACGAGGGTCTGTCCCTCCTCGACGGTCTCCTCGGGGGAGACGAGCACCTCGGCGACGACGCCGGCCTCAGGGCTCTCGACCGGAATCTCCATCTTCATGGACTCCAGCACGATCACTTCCTGGCCCGCGCTCACGGAGGCCCCGGCGCTCACGAGCACCTCGAACACGGAACCGGACATGGGAGCGGGGATGTCGACGACAGCCACGACGGCACTCTACCGTGCCGGGGGCGGGGGAGGCGAGTAGCGCTCGCGCCTCTCGCGGGAGGCTGTACACTTTCTGAACGGGCCTGCTTCCCATAAGAAGGGGAGCGCCCGGAGCGAGTCCACCATGCCGGTTGTTGTGGTTGTTGGTGGGCAGTGGGGCGACGAAGGCAAGGGCCGAATCGTTGACCTGCTGGCCCGAAAGGCGCGTGTCGTTGCGCGGTACTCGGCGGGGAACAACGCCGGGCACACGATCGTGAACGAGCTCGGGGAGTTCAAGCTGCACGTGGTGCCGGCGGGCATTTTCTACCCGGAAAAGACCTGCGTCATCGGGAACGGCGTGGCCGTCGACCCGGAGGTGCTGCTGGGAGAGATCTCGCAGCTGGAGTCGCGAGGGATCGACACGAGCAAGCTGGCGGTGAGCGCTCGCGCGCAGGTGGTGATGCCGTGGCACCGGCTGATCGACCGGCTGGAGGAAGAGCGGCTGGGGGCGGACGCCATCGGGACGACGGGGAAGGGCATCGGGCCGTGCTTCACGGACAAGGTGGCGCGGCGGGGAATCCGCATCGTCGACCTGCTGGAACCGGAAGACCTGCTCTCGCGCATGCGCTCAGTGGTGGACTACCAGAACCGCGTGATCACGGGCGTGTACAACGGGGAGCCGATCGACTTCGATGAGTGCTTCCAGCAGTACCAGGAGTTCGGGCAGCGGCTGAAGCCGTTCGTGGCGGATACGCAGGCGATCGTGTCGGAGGCGCTGCACGCGGGGGAGTACGTGCTCCTGGAGGGAGCGCAGGGCTCGCTGCTGGACCTGGACCACGGGACGTACGAATACGTGACCTCAAGCGTGCCGAGCAGCACGGCGGGCGGGGCGACGCTGGGCGTGGGCATCGGGCCGACGGACGTGCAGCGGGCGGTGGGGGTGTTCAAGAGCTACTGCACGCGGGTCGGCAACGGTCCCTTCCCGACGGAGCTGTTCGGGGAGATGGCGGACAAGCTGCGGGACCACGGGAAGGAGTTCGGCCGGGGTGAGTACGGCACGACGACGGGGCGCCCGCGACGCATCGGCTGGCTCGACACCGTGGCGGCGCGCTACTCGGTGCGCTTCAACGGGCTCTCGGCGCTGGCGCTGACGCGGCTCGACGTGCTCGACGGTCTGCCGGCGCTGAAGCTGTGCACTGCCTACGAGATCGACGGGAAGATGGTGAAGACGATGCCGGCGAGCGCCTCGGCGCTGCGGCGGGCGAAGCCGGTGTACGAGGAACTCCCGGGCTGGGACGATCCCACCTCGGGCGTGCGCAACTTCGACGACCTGCCCGCGGAAGCGCAGGTGTACATCCGGCGCGTCGAGTCGCTGCTGGGCGTCCCGGTGGACCTGATCTCGGTCGGGCCGGAGCGCGAGCAGGCGATCATCGTCAACCCGATCTTCTAGGGACTGCTGACAGGGCTCCTTGACCGGTTCCCTCGTGAGGATGAAAGGCCCTTCATCTGTTCTACGTGAGCCCACTCACTGAGTCACGATCGTTGCGACGGCAAGAAACAGAGAGCTGATTGCCACCAAACCGAAAATGGCGTTCTGTCCGCGAGCCAATTGACTTGCGCGTAGATTCTTGAGGTTGTCACTGTGTGACTCGATTTCCCGAATTAGGACTTCGCGAGCCCTGAAGCTCCACTCCCGCATCCGGTCCACGTCTCCAGCCTCGCTGTACAGTTCCATCATCTCTGACGCTTCGTCGCTGAGATCGTGAAGCTTGGATGCGAACTCCTCATGTTCATCGTGTTCGGCGGCAACACGAGACTCGTCTAGCGCTCTGAGGCCGAAGACCATCCGTATGCCTGCGAAGAGAACCATCGCAAGAAGGCCAAGCCGGATGGCCTCGATGGCTGAGCCCGGTATGGGTGCGAAACTTACTCCCGTGAACACTGCGTACCAGCCTGCTGTTACTAGTGCATGAAGCCAGTACTCCCGAAACCATGTCTGCAGTCGTTTCAAGATCATGTCCCATCGTCCTTGGAATCCTGTGTCTCCAACTCAGCCTCGGCAAGAAGAACGATGATCTCCTCGATCAACTCTTTGGTTTCTTCGTTCGTGCCCGTGACTTCCGTACTGAGCCGCTCAAAGTCCTCGATGGCCCCCTTGACCCTTGGCCGATACCAGTACTCCACGACCAAGATGGCGAGGCCTATGAGGACAACGTAGATGACGATCGTTCCGCCAGCCCAAAGCGCAACCTGAACCATGACGTCCAGGAGCCTAGGGCTCGTTGGGATGTCGAATGGCTCAATGTTGACTATCTGGACGGCGACAGTGGCCACGAGGCCGATTGGAAGAAGGATGATGAACGCCGAGCCCCCGAGCAGGACAAGGCTGGAGATCAAGCGCCCGAATTTGCCGAAGCGATTGTCGAGCTCGTTCACCAGGCCGGGAATGAAGTCTGATGGGTCCACAATCCACCCATCCTACCCTCATGCTTTTGTGAAAAACGAGCAGCTTTCGGAATGCATCAACAGGCCCTAGGAGAGCGCCGCGCTGCCGCGCGGCTGAGGAGAGCGCGCGGCTGACGCCGCGCTGAATGGAGGGCGGGGCACCGGGTGCGACGCACCACTCCATCGCCCTGGGAGTCTGATACGGTGGGGGCGTCAAGCTTGTGTGGGGATGAGGGCGAAGATGAAGTTCTCCTGGAAGTGGCTACTGCCCGGGAAACGCCGGCGAGTCAGCGACATCGAGCCCGCAACGGCCAATGATCCCGACGCGCTGCAGCAACAGCTCCGGGGCGAGTTCCGGAGGCAGGCGGAGATCGACCGGGAGATCACGCGGCAGCGCGGGATGCACGGGGGCGGCCCCTAGAGGGCGGCCACCTCATCGTCAACGTTGCGGAGGCACGGGTTACCCGCACCCCCTCTGCTACGCTCACGTTGCTCGTTGGTCAGGTGGCGCTGGCAGCGCTACACCAAGACGAGGCGGCGGGGATGACGCTCATCACAACTCTTGCCCGCTCAACTCTGGTTGCAGCCGTGGTGACGATCAGCCTGGCCGCGTCGGCGTGCGGCGGCGATACCGTCAGGCCGACTCCCACACCTGCAGGGACGGCATCTCCCACACCTGCAGGGACGGCATCTCCCACACCTGCAGGGACGGCATCTCCAGCACCTGCGCGGACGGCATCTCCCACACCTGCGGAGACGGCGTCGCCGCCAGCCGCGGCGGGTGTGTGGACGGAGGCGGTCCTCGCCAACCTCGCCACTGGCTACACCGGAGCCACGGGTGTCTGGGAGGGCTTTGACCCTGGTGCCTACCCCGCGCTCGCGGTGTACCGAACCCCCGACAACGCGTTTACGTCCGCACTGGCGATCAACTTTCCATCACCCGAGGCCATCGGTGAGCCGACGCCACTCAGCGTAGAGGGCACACCGTTCACCTCGCTGCACTACTTCACCGATCTAAACGCTGACATCAAGGAGCGAATCGCCACGATCCCGCGCTTCGATCTGGATACCGGACTGGGGGGCGTCGCCACGTTCGTCATGATCGCCGGCGGCGGCGAAGAATATTTCGAGCCATCCAGTCTCGTGTGGACTGCCACGTTCATGCACGAACTGTTCCATCGCCACCAGATCGTGCAGTTCAGAGGCTTCTTCACCGGCCAGGACTTCGAGAACTACCCCTTTACCGCCGAGAACATTGCGCTGGCGATTCTGGAAGATCGCGCACTCAGGGAAGCCATCACGACCGGGGACGCGGGCATCCGCGAAACAGCGGCGCGCCGGTTCGCCGCGCTCCGCATGGCCCGACTCGATGCCGACAGCCGGGTGGCCCATGACAACGACCAGGAACGGATCGAAGGGACTGCCCGCTACCTCGAACACCGCATGGCCGGCGACGACACTCGCTTCTTCCACCATGCAGGGAACTACGAGTGGGGCCTCTTCGGAGACCCACAGCAGCGGCAGGAGATGCAAGTGCCGGTGAAGCAGTACTTCGGCTTTATCCGCTTCTATGCGTCGGGCGCCGCAGTTCTGCGGACGCTGGACCTGCTGGGGGTTGCCGGCGTCGCGGAAAGCGTCCAGGGCGGCAAGTCCCCGGCGGCGGTTCTGATCGAGCACCTGGGCGTGACAGGAGCCGACGTGTCGCAGCTCGTCGCGGACGCCCGCGCAGCCTACGACCAGGACGACACGTTGATGGCTGCGGCCGAGCAGGCCGCTACGGCTGCTGCCAGCGAGGAGTCAGTCTTCGGTGACAGCGCAGGTGGGGTTGTAGGCGAGCCAATCGTGCTCACCGACGAGCAAGTGCAATGCTTGAAAGACCATGGTGTGCGTGTGACAGGGTCGGGGACAGTGATCCCGAGTGAGGTCCATGAGGAGTGCATCGGCTCGGGCGAATAGGCGGGCGCCTTCAAGCGCGCTGCGACCGCCATGTGACCACCAACGCGCAAGGCAGTCTTCCCCGCGAGACGTTCGCCCTGAGTGAGCGCGCCAGCGCAGCCCTAGAGGGTCGTGAGGAAGCGGGCGAGGGCAGCCTTGCGTTCCGGGCTGGTCATCATCGTGTTGGTGACGGCGCAGGTTAGGCCGAGCGCCTCGATTCGGGGGGCGAGGGCGCGGTCTTCGTCGTCGATGACCATGACGTCGACGAGGTCGCGGTAGATTTCAGCGACGCCGACGGCGGACACCTCGTGGCCAAGGCTGGCGAGCATCTTCGCCGCCGGGCCCTTGATCGCCTGGCCACCGACGATGGGGCTGATACCGATGCGCCGGGCGCTGCTCTCGACGACGGCCTCGCGGACGCCGGGGACGGCGAGGATGGGGCCGATGCTCACGAACGGGTTGCTCGGCGCGATGATGAGACGGTCGGCCTCGCGGATGGCGTCGAGGACGCCGGGGGCGGGGGTGGCTTTGTCGGCGCCGGCGAAGCGGACGCCGGTCACGTCGGGCTCGGTGCCGAGCCGCACCATGTAGTCCTGGAAGTCGAGCTCGCCGTCGGAGGTGAGGACATGCGTCGCGACGCGCTCGTTGGTGACGGGCAGGATCGTCGAGGCGACGTCGAAGGCTGTGGTCAGCTCGGCGACGATCTCGTGCATGGGGCGGCCTTCGCGGAGGAGGCGGGTGCGGTGGACAGCGGTGGCGAGGTCGCGGTCGCCGAGGTTGAACCAGCGTCCATAGCCGAAGCGGCGGAGGGCGTCGACGACATCGAAGGTGTCGCCCTCAAGGCCCCACCCGGTCTCGGGGTTGACGACACCGGCGAGGGAGTAGATCACGATGTCGGTATCGGGGGAGACGTGCAGGCCGAACATCTCGACATCGTCGGCGACGTTGGAGATGACGGTGACGGAGGCGGGGTCGACGAGCTGCACGAGTCCCTGGAGGAATCGGGCAGCGCCAACGCCGCCGGCGAGCACGGTGTCCATGAGGCGCCATTGTAGAGGCGGGGAGGGGTCGGACAGGGGCTGGCGCCCCCGGCAGGACTCGAACCCACAACCCCCTGGTCCGAAGCCAGGTGCTCTATCCGTTGAGCTACGGAGGCGTGCTTCAAGCTTACTACGCGGGTTCACACGAGCCCGTGGGCACGAGAGGCCGCTAAGCTGGAGCGATGGCGGAAGCTTCACCGTTCATGCAGCGGGCGCTGGCGGCGGCGCGCGGGGTGCGGGGGCGCACGAGCCCTAATCCCTGGGTGGGGGCAGCGCTCGTGCGCGGCGACCGGGTGGTGGCGGAGGGGGCGACCTCGCCGGACGGGGGTCCGCATGCGGAGGCGGGGGGGCTGGCGGGGGGCGAACGGGGCGGCCCGCTC
>VXLW01000009.1:0-10020 GCA_009841435.1 Dehalococcoidia bacterium
TCTGTCAGGGTGGCAGGGTGCTTGTTACAACCTCACTGGGCGGGGTACTTCTGGGGCGGGCGCGCGACGCCGGGCCTCTCTTCGCGGGGGATGCGGTTGAAGGCGACGCGCATGGCCTCGTGGGAGTCGTGCCACGCGCGGAGCGCCCGCGCGATGGCGAGGGCGTTCGGGAGATCCGCAGCCTCGACGGTACGGGGCATCCCCTGCGGGGGCTCGACGTCGGTGCCGACAACGGCGGCGCGGCGCCAGTCGACGAGAATCGCGCGAGCGCCTTCGGTGGCGTTGACGAGGGCGTTGGCGGCCTCTGTGGCGGCGAAGAACGCCTGGCGGGCCTCCTCGTAGCTGGCGGCCAGGTCCTCAATGGCGACATAGACGCCGTCGTCACGGGCCTCGACGGGGTAGGAGGGCGGCCCTTCCTCGTACGTGGGGGAGGGGTGGCCGTCGTGGGGATCGAACTCGTACTGGTGGAGGGGGCAGATGAGCCAGCCGCGATCGATGTAGCCCTCGCCAAGGGGGGCGTTCTCATGCGGGCAGCGGTTGTCGAGGGCGCCGTAGCGACCCTCGTGCAGCGTGAGCACAAGCACATTTCGCCCCGCGAGAACGGTCTTGATGTCACCTTCTTCGAGGTCGTCGAGGGCGGCGACGCGGTGCCAATCGACCTGAACCACGGCTGGATGATAGCGCGGGACGGGCGCAGCCAGAATCACGAAACTTGCTGACGGGCATATCGCATTTGACTTAGACTGCCGACGACTCAGCACCCGGGGAGATCGACATGCGAGAGAGTTACTGGGGGCGCTACTGGAGGCGCCGGCGATCACGACGCAGCTTCCTGATTGGAGGCGCGGCGCTGGCAGCGGGCTCGGCAGGCCTGGTGGCCGTCGGGTGCGGTGACGACGACGATGACGACGCCCCGAGTGAGCCGCAGGAACCGGCTGCGGAGGAACCCGAGGCCGCGGCTACCGAGGCGCCGGCGGCAACGGAGGCCGCGGCGCCTGCCGATGGCCCCATGCCCGGCGGCACCTTCCGCCAGAGCAAGACGCAGGTCGACGACGGTATCGACCCGGGGCTGAAGGTCATCAACAACAACGAGATCCTGGCTCGCATCTACAACCACACGCATCTGTACAAGGTCTCCACGAACGAGTTCCTGTTCGATGCGGCAACGGCGATGGAGCAGCCAGACAACACGACGATTGTCTTCCCGCTGCGGCCGGGCATGACGTTCCACCACGACGGCAGCGCGGTGACGGCGGAAGATGTCTCGAGCACCTGGAGCCGGTTCCCCGCACTGCTGGCTGACCAGGGTTCGCAGGTGAACGAGGCGAACTGGGGCTTCATGGACACCATCACCGCCGTCGACGAATCGACGGCGAGGGTGGATCTGAAGGCGCCGGCGGCCTCGGCGCCGGTGCTGATGGCCGCCACGTCGTACGGCATCGTCTCGAAGGCGCTGCTGGACCAGCAGGCGAACGGCAACGTGCAGGAGCTGGACGCGGGCGCGGGTCCGTACGTCATCGAGCAGCGTGACAGCGCGGGCGTGGCGCTGGCGCGATACCCGGACTACTACGCGCACGAAAACCCCTCGACCCACTTCCTGGAGGGCGCCCCGTACATTGACCGTCACGAGACACGGATCATCGTGGACCGGGCGGCGGTGAAGGCGGCGTTCTTCGCGGGAGACATCGACTACATCCCGGCAATCGCCGACAGCATTGAGTTCGAGGAGTTCACGGGGGACGACCGCTTCGTGGCGAAGGAAGTGGCCTCGACTGAGGCACGCTTCCTCGCGTACGACAACATCAAGTTCGTGGACAAGCGCGCACGCCAGGCGGTCTCCTACGCGATCGACTACGACGCGATGATCGCCACGCTGTACGCGGGTGACGGCGTGTACGACGGTCCCGTGGGGCAGGCTTTGCCGGGCTTTGCGCTCGACCAGGAAACGCTGCAGTCGTACCGGGTCTTCGATCCGCAGAGGGCGCGGGAGCTGTGGGAGGCTTCGGGCATCGAAGTCGACCACATCCGCATCGAGTCGAGCATCGACCCGCGGGGTTCGACGATGGCCGAGTTCCTCGCGCGCCAGATGGAGGAGAACCTCGGCGTTACCGCGGAGCCGCTGATCCACGACGTGACGACGTATGTGGCGCGGGCTCGCGAGCCAATCAAGCAGTGGGAGCTCTTCGTGGTGCCGTACAACGCGAGCACGACGCCGGAGATCTACAACATGACGATGATGAACCCGGACGCCTTCGCGGGCGTGTCGTGGAGTTTCGGGACGGACCAGCCAGACGCGAGCCTGGTGGCGAACGCCCAGAAGCTGATCGACCTCACGGCCGCGCAGGCGCAGGAGGTCGACCCGGACCTTCGCCTCCAGAAGATGGAGGAGATGCAGCTCTTCGCGCTCGATGAGCTGGTGCCGGGCATCAACCTGCCAGTGCCGGGTCACAGCTGGGTCGTGTACAACTCCCGGCTCGGCGGCTTCCCGGAGGACGACGTCCTCCTGGGCGGGTTGCTGAACCGGACACACGACATGTACGTCAAGGGCTAGGAGCCAGAGACCGCGGAGGGAGGACGGGGGTTTGCCCTCGTTCTGCCTCCGTAGAGTCTGCCAGGCATGCAGGCCTACATCGCACGCCGGTTGATCGCCGTCCCGTTCATGTTGTTCGGGATGTCGCTGCTGCTGTTCTGGCTGCTCTTCCTGCGTCCGGGGAACGCGGCGCTGACTGGCTTCGGGCTGGTATCGCCGGACCAGAACAAGCAGGCGATCGCCAGCCTCGAGGAAGAGTTCGGGCTCGACCGGCCGTTCTTCGTGCAGTACGGGGACTGGGCTTGGAACGCCATCCAGGGGGACTTCGGCATCTCGCTGAAGAACCGCCGTCCGGTGACGCCCGAGATCCGGTCACGCCTGCCGGTGACGGCGGAGCTCGGGCTGCTTACGGTGCTGCTCACGGCGCTGATCGGGATCCCCGTGGGGATCATCTCCGCCATCAGACCGGGGACGTTCCTGGACGGGTTCTTACGCATCGTGACGATCTCGGGGATCTCCGTGCCCAACTTCTGGGTGGCGACGCTGGTGATCACGTTACCCGCGATCTGGTGGGCGTGGACTCCGCTGTGGGAGTACGTCCGCTTCGAGGACGATCCGCTCAACAACCTGAAGATCATCATCTGGCCGGCGATCACGCTGGCGATCGCGACAGCGGCCTACGTGGCGCGCATCGTGCGCTCCTCGATGCTGGAAACGCTGTACTCGGACTACGTCCGGACGGCGCGGGCAAAGGGGCTGCGGGAGCGGGCGGTGGTGCTCCGGCACGTGTTCCGCAGCTCGATGATCGCGGTGATCACGGTGATCGGCATCCAGCTCGGGGCGGTGCTGGGCGGCTCGGTGATCGCGGAACAGATCTTCGGGATTCCGGGACTCGGGCTGCTCGTGTTCGAGTCGGTGGTCTCTATCGACTACACCGTGGCGCTCGCGGCGATCATGGTGTTCGCCTTCATGTTCACGCTGGTGAACCTCGCCGTCGACGTCATCTACACATTCGTTGATCCGAGGATCCGGTACTGATGGCCGAGAGCGAGGCCGCAGCAGCCCTGAGCCAGCAAGCGCTCCGCCCACCGGCAAGGCCCTACGCGGGGGTGCTGCGGTTCCTGCGGCAGCAGCGGCTGGGCACGATCGGGGCAGTTCTCATCATCCTCATGGTCATCGGCGCCGTCGCGGCCCCGGTCCTCCGCACGAGCGACCCCGAAGGCTTCGGCGTGACTCCCATCCTCGAGAGTCCGAGCGGCAGCCACTTCTTCGGGACCAACCGGGAGGGCCGCGACGTGTGGTCGCGGGTGCTCTACGGCGGTCGTGTCTCACTGAAAATCGGGCTGGCGACGGTGATCGTGGCGGCGCTGGGAGGCACCGCGCTGGCACTCATCGCGGGCTACCTCGGGGGCGTCGTCGACTTCGCCTTCGGGCGCGTGGCGGACGTGCTCATCGCGTTCCCGTCGATCCTGTTCGCGCTTACCCTGCACGCGTCGCTACGAGACCAGTTACCCAACCTCGGGCAGGTTCTCGCCGCCGAGGAGTTCCTGCTAGTGGTAGCGATCTGCATCGTGTTCACGCCGGTGATCTTTCGCATCATGCGGGGGAACGTGCTGGAGCAGCGAGCGGCGATTTATGTTGAATCGGCTCGCGTCATCGGCGCGAGCGAGATGCGGATCATGTGGCGCCACATCTTCCCGAACCTCGTGGGCCTCCTGCTGATCGTGATGAGCACGACGCTGCCGGCGGCGATCCTGACGGAGTCTGCGCTGAGCTTCCTGGGGGTGGGCGTGGAGCAGGGGACGCCGTCGTGGGGCGCCGACCTCTCGGGGAGCAACCGCACGTACTTCGTGCGGGCGCCGTGGATCGCGATCTTCCCGGGCCTCGCGCTGAGCGTCACGGTGCTGGCGTTCAACCTGTTCGGGGACGCGTTGCGCGACACGCTGGATCCGAGGCTGCGGGGTCAGCGGTAGTCGGTCGGACGTATACTCGCGGCCGTGGCGAAACCGCTCGACGACATCACGATCCTTGACCTGACCTGGGTGCTCTCGGGGCCGTATGCGGCGATGGTGCTGTCGGACCTGGGAGCGGACGTGATCAAGGTGGAGCGCCCGCCGTGGGGGGACGTTGCCCGCACGAGCGGTCCCTACCAGAACGGCTGGAGCGGCTACTTCTTCAGCATCAACCGGGGGAAGCGGTCGATCGCCATCGACCTGACGCGCGACGAAGGCCGGAACCTGTTGCTCGACCTCGCGGAGAAGGTCGACGTCGTCATGGAGAACTTCACGCCGGGGACGATGGACCGGCTCGGCATCGGGTACGAGACGCTACGGGAGCGGAATCCGGGGCTCATCTTCGCGAGCACGTCCGGGTTCGGGCAGACGGGGCCGTACCGGGACCACCCGGCGGTCGACATCATCGTGCAGGGGATGGGCGGTGTGATGTCGATCACGGGCGAGCCGGACGGCGACCCGGTGCGCCCGGGCGTGTCGTACGGCGACATCGTGGGAGGGCTCTATACGGCCATCGGCATCCTGACGGCGCTGCACGAGCGGGGGAAGAGCGGGGAGGGGCAGGCGATCGACATCAGCATGCTCGACGCGCAGGTGAGCGTGCTGGAGAACGCGATCATGCGGTACTTCGTGACGGGCGAGGCGCCGAAGCCGCTGGGTACGCGGCATCCGAGCGCTACGCCGTTCCAGGCGTTCCCGGCAGCCGATGGCTGGATCGTGGTCGCGCTGGCGTTCCGGGACGAGCAGTGGCCGATCCTGTGCGCGCTGCTGGGCGTGACCGACCTGATCGACGACCCGCGCTTCGACACGGGTCCGAAGCGCACGGCGAACCACGCGGAGCTTGAGCCGGTGCTGTTCGAGGCGTTCCGCAAGCAGCCGCGGGACCACTGGCTGAAGGAGTTCCTGGCGGCGGACATCCCGAGCGGGCCGCTGAACACGATCGAGGACGTGGTAAACGACCCACAGGTGCGGCACCGGGAGATGATCCAGGAGGTCACGCACCCGGTGGCGGGCACGCTACCGGTGGCGAGCACGCCCGTGCGGCTGTCGCGGTCGGAATCGGGGATCGCGGGACCGCCGCCGAGCATGGGGGAGCACACGGAGGAGGTGCTGGGCGAGTTGCTGGGGATGGGGCCGGAGGAGGTGGAGGCGCTGCGCGAGGCGGGAGTGGTCGCGACCGAAGGCGGCCCGGACATCTCGGAGCTGACGCGCTAGGCGACGCTAGAGGCCCTTCTCGGCGCAGAGGTCCTCGTCGAAGAGGATGTGGCCGGTGAAGTCGCCGGGCGATTGCTCGCAGATCCAGACGGTTCCCTTCGCCATGTGGGGGGCGCGCTCGAACTCGAGCGTGGGGTTCTCGGGGTCGTTCTCGGCCCAGATGTTGCCGGGCGTGCGGATGCGTCCGAGGGGCGAGAGGACGTTGACGGCGACACCGTCGTCCTGGAGCTCGATGGCGAGGGCCTGCGAGTAGCGTTCGAGGCCGGACTTGACCATCGCGTAGAAGCCGCCGCTGGCGCGCGTCTCGGGGTAGGGGCCGGGGCCGGGGAAGACGCCCGCGCGCGACGACACGTTGACGATGTGTCCCCCGCCGGCGGCGCGGATGTGGGGCACGCAGGCGCGCATAAGGAGGAGGGGTCCGCGCAGGTCGATCTGCCAGATGAGGTCGAGGTGGCGGGGCTGGACGGTCTCGATGGAGCCGGGGACGAGGATGGCGGCGTTGTTCACGAGGATGTCGACGCGGCCCCACTCCTCGACGACGCGGCCGACGCCCGCGGTGATGCTCTCGGGATCACGAACGTCCATGCGCACGGCGAGGGCCTCGCCGCCGGCGTTGCGGATTCCCTCGGCGACGGTGTGGATGGTGCCGGGGAGGCGCTTGTCGCGAACTTCTTCGGTGCGGGCGGCGATGGCGACCTTCGCGCCCGCAGCGGCGAGGGCAACCCCGACATCCTCGCCGATGCCGCGGCTCGCGCCCGTGACGATCGCGACCCTGCCATCGAGCGTTCCCATGGCGAACCTCCCGCTGAATCGGGCGCAATCGTACGCGAGCGGGGCGGCGGGCGGGCGGCGTAGACTCGCCGCGCGACGCACGAGGAGGACGCCATGGACGTAGCGCCAATCGACATCGCCAGCCGGCTCGACGATGAGCACCGGCCCGTCTTCGAAGGGATGCCTCGACCGCAGCGCGACTGGTCGGACATTCCCGGGACGCGGGAGCGGATGGCGGAGATGCGGGCGTCCCTGCCGCAGCCCGTGCTGCCTGCGAACGTGGCCATTGAGGACGTCACCGTCCCCGGTCCGGCGGGCGATCCCGACGTGCCGGTTCGCCTCTACCGGCCGGAGGGGCTGCCGCAGCCAGCGGCCGCCCTCTACTGGATCCACGGCGGCGGCATGGTCATGGGGAACGTCGAGATGAACGACCCGTACTGCGCGAACATCGCCGACAAGCTGAACGTGCTGGTGGCGTCAGTGGAGTACCGGCTGGCGCCGGAGGACCCGTTCCCGGCGCCGCTGGAGGACTGCTACGCCGGGCTGGCGTGGCTGTGGCGCTCGCGCGAGGAGTTCGGGCTGGACCCGGAGCGCATCGCCGTGGGCGGGGCGAGCGCGGGCGGGGGGCTGGCGGCAGGGGTCGCGCTGGCGGCGCGGGATCGGGGCGAGGTGCCGCTCTGTTACCAGCTGCTGGTCTACCCGATGCTCGACGACCGCAACGAGACGCGCAGCAGCTACGCGGTGACGGATGGTCGCACCTGGAACCGCGAGTCGAACGACGCGGGCTGGAACGCCTACCTCTCGGGCAACGCGGGCGGCGACGACGTGTCGCCGTACGCGGCGCCGGCGCGGGCGACGGACCTCGCGGGTCTTCCACCGGCCTACATCAACGTGGGCGACCTCGACCTGTTCGTCGACGAGGACGTGGCCTACGCGCGGGCGATGGCGGACGCGGGCGTTCCCGTCGAGTTGCACGTGTACCCCGGGGCCTACCACGGGTCGAACGGCGCGGTGCCGACGTCGGTGCTGTCGCGGCGCTGGGCGGCTGACGAGCTGGCGGCGCTGGGTCGAGCGCTGGCCGGATAAGGAAGGAGCACGACATGGATGTGACACCCATCGACATCGCGAGCCGGCTGGACGACGAGCACCTGCCCGTGTTCGAGGCCGTCCCGCAGCTCTTCGGGGACTGGTCCGACATCCCGACGAAGCGCGGCCAACTCGACGCGCTGCTCGAAGCCATGCCCCTACCCGACCTGCCGGAGGGCGTGACAGTTGAGGATCGCTACGCGCCCGGTCCGGAGGGCGATCCGGACGTGATGGTGCGGCTCTACCGTCCGGCGAACCTGCCCAGTCCCGCTCCCGCGTACTACTACATCCACGGAGGCGGGATGGTGCTGGGAGATGTCGCCGGTAGCGACGCTTCCTGCGCGAACGTGGCAGCCGAGCTGAACGTGCTGGTGGCCTCGGTGGAGTACCGGCTGGCGCCGGAGCATCCCTTCCCCGCGCCCCTGGAGGACTGCTACGCGGGCCTCGTCTGGTTGTGGCGTTCGCGGGAGGAGCTGGGCATCGACCCGGACAGGGTCGCGATCGGCGGCGGGAGCGCGGGCGGAGGGCTGGCGGCGGGGACGGCGCTGGCGGCACGCGATCGGGGGGAGGTGCCGCTCTGCTTCCAGCTGCTCGTCTTCCCGATGCTCGACGACCGGAACATCACGCGCAGCAGCCACGCTATCACCGACGGGCGGACGTGGAACCGCGAGGCGAACCTCGCCGGGTGGGACGCATACCTCGCGGGGAACTCGGGTGGCGACGACGTGTCGCCGTACGCCGCGCCAGCGCGGGCGACGGACCTGTCGGGCCTGCCACCCGCCTACATCAACGTGGGCGACCTCGACCTGTTCGTCGACGAGGACGTGGCCTACGCGCGGGCCATGGCGGACGCTGGCGTTCCGGTCGAGCTGCACATCTACCCGGGCGCGTATCACGCCTCGCCAGGGTTTACGCCGAACGCATCGCTCTCGAAGCGCTGGAACGCGGACGAGATGGCCGCGCTGCGCCGAGCCCTCGTCGGGTGACCGGCACAGCCGACACCGAGAGCGCTGTCCTGCAGGCGCTCGATTCGCTGGGCATCGAGTACGAGCGCATCGAGATCGACCCGGCGTTCGGGGACACGGCTGACTTCTGCCGGGAGTACGGCTACCCGGTCCCGGAGTGCGGGAACACGATCCTGATCGCCTCGCGGAGCGAGCCGCGGCAGTTCGCGGCGTGCGTCGTGCGGGCGGACATGCGGCTCGACGTGAACCGTCGCGTGCGCAAGCTGATGGGCGTGCGCAAGGCCTCGTTCGCGTCGGCGGAGGACACGGTGGCGCACACGGGCATGGCCATCGGCGGCGTGACGGCGTTCGCGCTGCCGGAGGGCCTCCCGATCTACGTCGATGCGGCGGTGTTCGGCCTCGACCGGGTCATTCTCGGAAGCGGCGTACGCAGTTCGAAGATTGCGGTCGCGCCGGACGCGCTACGGCGCGTCCCGGGGGTGGAGGTGGTGGAGGGGCTGGCGATCCCTCCCGAGGGGTAGGAGGTCAGGCGCGTTCGGGTTCGCGGTAGTTGGGAGGTGGGTCGTGGCCGACCCAGGTCTTGCCGATGTTCTCGTAGTGGCGGTAGGAGATGAGGGCGTGGGTGGCGGACTGGTGGGCGTCGCGGAGCTTGCGCTCGAGGGGGCTGTCCATGCGGCTGCCGGTGGTGCCGGCGGCGTTGTTGAGCACCCCGACCATCTGCCGTACGGACTGGGCGGCATGGGCGCAGGCAAGGTGGGCGAGGCGGGCGTGCTCCCAGTCGGGAGTGAGGCGTCCGCCCTGTGAGGGGAGGGGGCCGAGGTGGGCCTCGAGGGCGTCCTGCGTCTCCATGACGAAGATGCGGGCGGCCTGCAGCGTGGCTTCCGCCTCGCCGACGCGGATCTGGGCCTGCGGCTGGTCCTTGAGCATGGAACCGGAGCCCCACGGGGTCTTGACGTTCGCGAGCTCGATGAAGGAGTCGATGGCGCCGCGTCCGACCCCGAGGGCGACGGCGGCCTTGTTGTAGACGGCGTGCGTCGGGTTGCGGTAGGTGGGGTTCTCCCAGATCTCGCTGGAGGCGAGAGCGACTTCGGGGAGGGTGTGCTCGGGGGGAACGTAGCAGTCGGTCATGCGGACGTCGTGGCTGCCGGAGCCGCGCATGCCGGCGGTGTCCCAGGTGTCGACGACCTCGAACTCGCCGCGGGGGACCATGAAGGAGTTCACGGGCGTCTCGCCGGTGTCTTCGTCGGTCATCTGGGAGGCCATGACGAAGTTCCAGGTGGCGTTGTGGCTGCCGCTGGCGAAGGAGCCCTGGTAGTTGAGGCGCCAGCCGTCGCCGTCGCGGCGGGCCTTGCGGCCGGGGTTGGGGCTGTGTCGTATTCACATAAACGCGCCCACGAGACAAAAGGCAATGAGGGATTGGGGGGTGGGGGTGGAAAAAAAA
>VXLW01000009.1:10030-17755 GCA_009841435.1 Dehalococcoidia bacterium
GGCCATTTCTTCGTTCCAGGTGGGGTTGTGGGTGCCGCTGGCTATGGAGCCCTGGTTGTTGTGGCGCCAGCGGTCGCGGTCGCGGGGGGGCTTGCGGCCGGGGTTGGGGCCGTTGGGGGGGCCGAGCCCGGAGCAGACGAGGACATACCAGTCGTCGCACATCTCGTGGGCGAAGGCGGGCTCCATGCGGCGGATGACGAGGGCGTTGATCTCGGAGTTGATGTGGACGCACCAGCCGACGGAGCCGTCGATGGCGGAGGCGGCCTCGACGTTCTCGATCTGCGCGCGGGCGTTTACGTTCTCGCCGCCGAGCTCCTCGGGGAGGACGAAGCGGTAGAGGCCCGCGTCGGCCATCTCCTTCGAGGCCCACTCGGGGAGGTGGCGCAGCTCCTGCGCCTCGTCGCCAGCCTGGAGGAGCATCTCCTTCATGCCAGCAATGCGGTCGAGCATGGGCGTCTGCTTGATGGCGTTCTGGCGCTCGATGATCTCGGGACGGACCATGCGGAACCCTCCTAGGCGCGGGTGGGGGTGGCGTACTGGGGGGGCGGATCCTCGCCGAGCCAGGTGCGGCCGAGGTTGCCGTAGTGCCGCCAGCTGACGCCGCCGTGGGCGGCGGCCTGGTGGGCGTCGCGGAGCTTGCGCTCGAGCGGGTGGCTCATGCGGCTGGCGGTGGTGCCGGCGGTGTTGTGGATGACATCGACGACGTGGCGGCAGGCCTGGGCGGCGTGGGTGGAGGCGAGGAGGCCGCGGCGGGCAAGGGGCCAGTCGGGGTACTCCTTGCCGCCGTCGAGGGGTCCGAGGTCCTCCTCGATCTCGTCCTGGGTCTCCATGAGGAAGGCGCGAGCAGCGGCCCAGGTCGCCTCCATCTCGCCGAGGCGGACGGGAGCCTCGGGCAGGTCCTTCAAAAGCGAACCGGCGCCCCACGGGGTCTTGGTGACGGCGAGGGTGGTGAACTCGTCGAGGGCGCCACGGGCGATGCCGAGGGCGACGGCGCCCTTGTTGTAGGGCACCTGGTTGGGATTGCGGTAGGTGGGGTTCTCCCAGAGCTTCGTGGGGGCGAGGGCGGCCTGGGGAAGGACATGCTCGGGGGGCACGTAGCCGACGACGCGGACGTCGTGGCTGCCGGAACCGCGCAAGCCGGCCATGTCCCACGTATCGACGATCTCGAATTCGCCCTTCGGCACCATGAACGCGGCATCAACGGGCTTCTCGGTGGTGGGGTCGATGGTTTCGCCGGTGAGGACGAGGTTGTAGGTGGCGCTGTGGCAGCCGCTGGCGAAGGCGCCCTGGTAGGTCACGCGCCAACCGTCGCCCTCGCGCTGGGCCTCGCGGCCGGGGAAGGGGCCGTTGGGGGTGCCGAGCCCCGAGCAGACGAGGTAGTTCCAGTCGTCGCAGATCTCGTGGGCGAACTCCCGGGTCATCTGGCGGAGGACGAGGGCGTTGATCTCGGAGTTGATCTGAACGCACCAGCCGACGGAGCCGTCGATGGCAGAGGCGGCCTCAATGACCTCGATCTGCTCGCGGGCGAGCAGGTCTTCGCCGCCGAGCTCTGCGGGGACGACCATGCGGTAGATGCCGGCATCGATCATCTCCTGCACGGCCCAGGCGGGCATGTGGCGGAGCTGCTGGGCTTCGTCGCCGGCCTGGACGAGCGCTTCGCGCATGTTGGCGAGGCGGTCGAGGATGGGGGTGTCGTGAAGCGCTTCCTGGCGATCGAGAATCTCTTGTCGGACCAACGTCGGGCCTCCGGTTCGGGAGTAGAAGCGGGATGATACCGGCTTCGGGAGCGCGGGATGCGCTCCGCCATGTGCGACACTTCGCCTATGGCAGAGCTTGAGCCGCGCGACATCATCGCGAACTACGTGGAGCGGGTGTGGAACCTCGGGGACAGCTCGGCAGTCGTCGAGTACTGCGCCGATCCCTACGTCCGGCACGACGCCGGCCGCTCGCGGCTGATGAGCCACACGGAGCAACTGGAGCGCGTGACGGGCGAGCGACTGGCGGGAACGGCGACAGATGGGCGCAGCCTGCACTTCGAGACGCTGCTGCTGGCGGGCGACGGGCGGGACGTGACGTGGGTCTGGAACATGACGGGGCCGACGGGAACGGAGCTGGCGGCATCGGGAGTTGAGGCGGAGGTGGTGGCGGACGAGCTACGGATCTGCGGCATCGAGGTGTTCCGGGTGGTGGATGGGCGCATCACCGAGGTGTGGAACAACCCGCCGATGCCAGGGCACTGGGGATAGCGGGCGCCCGTCGCGGAGCCGGTTGGCGGACGCCGCGGGCGCGGTGAGAATGGCGCGCCATGGGACGGGTGCTCGACGCGCTGAGCTGGGTCGTGACGGTGCGGCCGGCCGTGACGCTGGCGGTGGTCGCTGCCATCACGGTCGCGCTGGGGGCGGGCATCCCGCAACGGGCGCCGCAGGCGGACAACGAAATCTTCCTCTCGGACGACAGCGAAGTGGCGGTGGCGCTCGACAAGCTCGAGGACCGGTTCGGGGAGTCGGCGGAGACGGCCTCGGTGACGCTGCTGTTCCGGGGGGAGGCGCTGACGCCGGAGGGGCTCGCGCAGATCGACCGCGTGATCGAGCGCGTCACGTCGGACGAGCGGGTGGCGGACGTGCTGGCGGCGGGGGACGCGGTGGTCGCGCCGACGGAGCCGCTGGCGGCGGTGCTGGAGGTGGAGGGGTTCGGGGACACGACGCAGGCGGAGATCGACGCGGCGCTCGACCGCATCGGGCGGGAACGGGCCATGGCCGGGCAGCGGGCTGCGCTCGACTCGCTGACGGGTACGGACGCGGACGGCACGTCAATCGCGATCGCCACCATCCGCCTGCGCGACCCCGGCGACATGGAGACGCTGGTCGAGGCCGAGCTGGCGATCCACGAGCTCACGGCGGCGGTCGAGGGGCCGCTGGCGGCGCGCAGCGTCTCGGAGGCGACGATCGACGAGGAGGGCGACCGGGCGACGGGTTCGACGATGCTGCGGCTGATGGGCATCGCGCTGCTGGTTATCGCGGCGCTCGGCTTCCTGTTCATGCGCTCACCCTCGGACCTGCTGCTCACGCTGGCGGGGCTGCTGGTGACGATCGTGTGGATTACAGGAGCGCAGGGGTGGCTGGGACCGAACGGGCTGGGGTGGATCGGCCCACCGAACATCCTGACGACGATGGTGCCGATCATGTTGATCGGGCTGGCGGTGGACTACGCGATCCAGACGGTGGCGCTGTACCGCGAGCAGCGGACCGCGGGGGAGCCGGTGGAGGCCGCGGTGCGGAGGGGGCTGCGCACGGTGACGATCCCGCTGGCGCTGGCAGCGGGGACGACGGTCGTCAGCTTCCTGACGAACCTCGCCTCGCCCATCCCGGCGAACGGGGACTTCGGCATCACGGCGGGACTCGGCGTGGCGTTCGGGTTGATCGTTATGCTGACGCTGGTCCCGGCGGGGCGGGCGCTGCTGGACCGGCGCCGGGAAGCGAAAGGAGGTCTGCCACCGGCACGCCCGATCTCGAACGCGCTGCCGGGCGTGGGCGGGGCGGTGGAGGCGCTGGGGCGGGAGCTGGCGAGGCGACCGGCGCCCTACCTCGGGCTGGTGGCGGTGGTGACCGTGCTGCTCGGACTGGCGGCCACCCGCATCGACTCCACCTTCGACACGCGGGACTTCCTGCCCTCGGGCGGCGAGGCGACGACGGACCTGGAGACGCTCGACGCAGCCTTCGGGGGCTCGACGGAAGCGGTGAACGTGCTGATCGAGGCTGAGGTGACGCAGGCGCGCACGATCCTGAACCTGCTCGACTTCACGGACGCCTTCCAGGACGACCTGCGTCGACCCGTGGGCGTGGTCGGGGACGTGCAGGGGTCGGTAGGGCTGCTCGTGCTCGACTGGATTACGGACAGCGGCGTGCCCGGCGACAGGTACGACCCGGAGCTGGCAACGCTCTTCGAGGAGGGGTCGGCGGGGGTGCGGGTCGATCCGGACGTAGCGCAGACGTTCCTCGACCGGCTGGAGGAGCTCGATACGGAAGCGGTCGCGCGGCTGCTGGTGAACAACCCGGAGGGGGCGGACTCGCTCCTGATCCAGTTCCGGGCGCTGGCGGGGGATCAGAAGCGGACGGCGGCCATGCTGGAGGACATCAACGGGCTCTGGTTCGGCGGCGAGGACGAGTTCACGGCCACGTCCCAGGGCATCATCAGCCTCGAGATCGTGGACGTGATCCAGGAGAGCCAGACGGAAGCGATCGTCACGACGATCGGGGCGGCGCTCGTCATCCTCACCATCTTCTTCTGGGTGACGCAGGGGCAGCCGGCGTTGGGGTTCATCGCGGTCGGACCGATCGTGCTGGTGCTGGTGTGGGTGCTGGGGACGATGGCGCTGCTGGGCATTCCCTACAACGTGGTGACGGCGCTGATCACGGCGCTCTCGATCGGAATCGGGGTGGACTACACGATCCACGTCATCCACCGCTACAAGGAGGAGTTCGCACGCCTGCGCGACCCCGAGGCGGCGGCCAGCCGGACGCTCGCGACGACGGGGTCGGCACTGATCGGGTCGGCGCTGACAACGGCGCTGGGGTTCGGGGTGCTGGTGTTCTCGCCGCTGACGCCGTTCCAGCAGTTCGGAGTCGTGACGGCGATCACGATCGCGTACGCGTTGGTGGCGGCGGTGCTGGTGGTGCCGCCGGCGATGATCGTGTGGGGGGCGTATCAGAATCTGAGACTGCGACACGCGGTCGAACGGGCGCGCACGGAGCTCGGGGAGGAGCCGTAGGCGGGCTCACGGAACCAGAGTTGCCGCGCTCTTCGGGCATCGTGAGAATGGCCCTCTATGGGTAAGTTGCTGGACCTGGTCAGCCGGGCGGTGACGGCGCGGCCATGGATCACGCTCGCCGTCCTCGCCATCGTGACGGTTTTGCTGGTGGCGGGAATCGGGCAGCGGGCGCCACAGGCGGAGAACGAGGCATTCCTGCCCCAGGACAGCGACGTCGCCCGGGCGATGGCGCAGATCGACGAGCTCTTCGGCGACTCCGCCGACGTGAACCTTGTCACCCTTGTCTTCCGGGGCGAGACGCTTACGTCGGACGGGCTCGCGCAGATGCACGCCCTGCTGGGGCGGATCGCGGCCGACCCGCAGGTGGGCAGCCTGCTGCCGCCGACGAACCCGATTCTCGCGCCCACGCAGGTGATGGCGTTCCTGCTGGAAACGGACGACTTCGCTTCGGTGCCGCAGGCGCAGATCGACGCGACGGTGGAGTACCTCCGCACGACGCCTGAAGCGGCCCAGCTGTACGCAACGCTCGATGCGCTGACGGGCATCGACGCGGACGGGACACCCGTCGGGGTGGCGATGGTTCGGGTGCTCGAGACCGACGACGACGCGAGCGACGATGCACAGCTCCGCATCGAGGAATTGACGCAGGAGGCCGAGGGTCCGCTGCAGGTGCGGAGCCTGTCGGTCCCCGTGATCGAGGAAGAGGTTCGGGAGGCGACGGGCACGCGCATGCTGCCGGTGATGGGCATCGCCTTGCTAGTCGTGGCCCTGCTCACGCTTCTCTTCATGCGCACCCTCTCGGACCTGCTGCTGACGGTCTCGGGGCTGATCCTGGCGGTGCTCTGGACGGTAGGGGCGGAGGGTTGGCTAGGACCGGACGGGTTCGGGGCAATCGGGCCGCCGAACGCGCTCACCTCGATGGTGCCGCTCATCCTCATCAGCCTCACGGTGGATTACTCGATCCAGGCGGTCTCGCACTACCGCGAGCAGCGCATTGCGGGTGAACCAGTGGCGAGCGCCGTCCGGGTCGGGCTGCGCAACGTGGTCATTCCCCTGACGCTGGCCGCGGCCACGACGATCGTGAGCTTCTTGACGAACCTGATCTCCCCAATCGGGGCGATCGGGGACTTCGGGGTGGTGGCCGGAATGGGGGTGGGACTAAGCCTGATCGTGATGCTCACGCTCATCCCCGCGGTGCGGACGATCATCGACCGGCGGCGGGAGGCGCGGGGGACGCTGCCCCCGGTACGCCCGATCGCCAACGCACTCCCCGGCATCGAGCGGCTGGCGGAGCGGCTGGGAGCCTCGATCTCACGCCGGCCGGCGCCCTACATCGCCTTCGTGGCGGTGGCGTCGATCGGGTTCGGGTTTGCGACGACGGACCTGACGACGAACTTCAGCGTGCGCGACATTCTCCCGCGGGACGGCCACGCGCTGGAGGACCTGGAAACGCTGGACGAGGCCGTGGGCGGCTCCACGGAGGTCGTGAGCGTCCTTGTGCAGGCCGAAATCTCCGACACGCGCACGATCCAGAACCTCTTTGACTTCACGGAGGCGTTCAAGGATGAGCGAACGCGCCCGCGGGCAGCGGAGGGGCAGGTGGAGGCGTCGCTGGCGGTGCTCACGGACGACTGGATCACGAACGACGGAGAGGGCGATCTCCGTTACGACCCGGACCTCGAGCAGCTCTTCAACGAGGCGACGGCGGGACTTCACCTCGATTCAGCGCTCATTCAGCGTTTCCTCGACGCACTGGGGGAACGCGATCCCGTGGGACTGCGGCATGTGCTGGTGAACAACCCGGACGGGACCGATACCGCGCTGATCCAGTTCCGAGCCTTCTCGGGCAATCCGCACGAGACGAAGGGGATGCACGACGACATTCGCGGGCTCTGGTACGGCGGCGACGACGACATCACGGCCACCTCGCAGGACATCATCACGCTCGCGGTGGCGGATGAGATCAGGGACCGGCAGACGGAGGCGATCGCGACGACGATCGCGGCGGCGCTGGGGATCCTGATCATCTTCTTCTGGGTGACGTTGCGGCAGCCGGCGCTGGCGTTCATCGCCGTCGCGCCGATCGTGTTGGTGCTGATCTGGGTGCTGGGCACGATGGCGTTGCTGGGCATCCCCTACACGATCGTCACCTCGATCATCACGGCCCTCTCGATCGGCATCGGGGTGGACTACACGATCCACGTCATCCACCGCTACCGGGAGGAGTTCTCGAGGCTGCGCAACCCGGAGAAGGCTGCCATCCGGACGCTGGCGACGACGGGCTCGGCGCTGCTGGGCTCGGCGCTGACGACGGCGCTCGGGTTCGCCGTGCTGACGTTCTCGCCGCTGCAGTCGTTCGCAGAGTTCGGCATCACGGCGGCGATCACGATCGCGTACGCGCTGATCGTCTCCATCCTCGTCGTGCCGCCCGCGATGACCGTCTGGGGCGCCTACCAGAACATGCGGCTGCGCTCGATGGTGGAGCGGCTGTGGGACGACCTCGACGTGGCGATCGAAGACACGCACCGGCGCTTCGACGAGGGCGAGGAATCGTCCTAGGACGGCCTCCGGAAGGGTAGGATGGCGGCGACGGGGCGCGGCGAGGGCTGACCGCCGCGAGGCGCCCGCGGAGGTCCTGCCGTGATCGAGACGAAGAAGTCGTTCTGCCGGTTCTGCCACGCGTATTGCGCGATCGAGGTCGACATCGAGGACAACCGCGCGGTGGCGGTGCGGGGCGATGCCTCGGACCCGATCTACGGCGGGTACACCTGCATCAAGGGCCGCCATCTGGACGATCAGCACAACCACCCGGACCGCATCCGGTCGACGCAGCGAAGGCGTCCAGACGGAACCTTCGAGGCCATCGGCAGCGAGCAGGCGCTGGACGAGATCGCGGACAAGCTGACCGCGATCATCGAGGAGCGGGGGCCGCGGGCGGTGGCGCTGTGGGGCGGGGC
>VXLW01000062.1 GCA_009841435.1 Dehalococcoidia bacterium
GGGGGGCGGCCCCCGCCCCGGCCGGCGCCGCCCCGCCCCCGATCATCGAACGGGACTCGACCACGCGGCCGCCCCCGGCCTCCGCCCATGCTCGCGCTCGCGGCTCCAGCTGCTCCCGCTCAAGCGCCAGCATCCGCCAGACCGGGATCTCCTCCCGCTCGGTGCCTCCCACGTACGCCATCAGGGTCGCGTTGAGCGCCGCGATCGTGAGCTTGTCGACTCGCAGGGCGCGCGCCAGCGGATGGCGCCGCAGCGTCGCCACCCGCTCTCCCTGCCCCACGATCAGGCCGCACTGCGGCCCGCCTAGCAGCTTGTCTCCGCTGAACAGCGTCAGGTCGGCCCCGCCGTGCAGGCTCTCCCGCACCGTTGGCTCGTGCTCGACGCCGTAGTCGGTGGTGTCGATCAGGCACCCGCTCCCGAGGTCGTCCAGCAGCAGCACCCCGTGCTCCCGCGCCAGCGCCGCCAGCTCCCCGAGCTCGGGTCGCGACGTGAACCCCGTGACCTGGAAGTTCGAGCGGTGCACCCGCAGGATCGCCGCCGTGTCTTCGCTGATGGCGTTCGCGTAGTCCTCGACGTAGGTCCGATTCGTCGTCCCCACCTCCACCAGTTCCGCCCCGCTCTCGCGCAGCACGTCGGGAATGCGGAATCGCCCCCCGATCTCCACTGCCTCCCCGCGCGACACGATCACCTCCCGCCCTCGCGCGAACACGTGCAGCGCCATCAGCAGCGCCGCCGCGTTGTTGTTCACCGCCAACCCGTCGTCCGCGCCCGTCGTCCGCCGCAGCAGGTCGCGCACGTGCTCGTGCCGGCTGCCCCGGCTCCCTTCCTCCACATCGAACTCGAGGTTCGTGTAGTCGCGGGCGGCCTCGGCCATCGCCGCCATCGCTCGCTCGCTCAGCGGCGCCCGTCCCAGGTTCGTCTGCAGGATGACGCCCGTCGCGTTCACGACCCGACGCAGCGACGGGCGCGCCAGCTCCTCCAGGATCGCCTCCGCCTCGGCCGAGATGGTCGCGACGTCGGGCGCCTCCGCCCCCTCCTTCACCGCCTGTCGCGCTCGCTCGATCGCCGTGCGCGCCGCCTCCACCGCGAGGGCGTGCGGCCACGAGCCATTGCTGCGCAGTTCGCCCAGCACCGCATCGACGCTTGGAATCGCGCGAAAGGTCGACGACATGTCGTGATCTTAACGCGGACCGGCATCCGATCGTGTTCGTAGGCGCGGGCTGCGCCAGAATCTTCGAGAAGACACCTCGATGGGAAGAGCCGTGAACCTCCGTATCCCTGGACCGACCCCGTGCCCCGACGATGTCCTCGAAGCCGTTGGCGGCCCGATGATGAATCACCGCGGACCCGAGTTCGCGGACATCATCAAGCGCGTCACCGAGGGACTGAACTGGGTCTTCGGCGTCTCCACGGACGTGCTCACGATCACGGCTTCCGGGACCGGCGGCCTTGAAGCCGCCGTCGTCAACACGCTCAGCCCCGGCGACCGCGTGCTGGCCGTTTCCATCGGCGTCTTTGGCAACCGCCTCGCTTCCATCGCCGAGACCTACGGCGCCGAGGTCGAGCGCTACGAGGTCGAGTGGGGCTCTGCCGCCGACCCCGACGAGGTTGCCCGCCGACTCGATGCGGACCCCTCCATCAAGGCCGTCCTCGTCACCCACAACGAGACCTCGACCGGCGTCACCAACCCCCTTGAGGCCATCGGCGCGGTCGTTCGCGAGCGCGGCCCGCTGCTCATCGTCGACGGTGTCAGCAGCGTCTCCTCCATCCCCTGCCCGGCCGAGCGCTGGGGTGTTGACGTCCTCGTGAGCGGCTCCCAGAAGGGCTGGATGGTCCCGCCCGGACTGGCTTTCCTCTGGCTCAGCGAGCGCGCCTGGGAAGCCTGCGAGACCGCCACGATGCCGCGCTTCTACTTCGACCTGAGCAGCGCTCGCAGCTCGCTGGAGAAAGCCCAGACGCCCTGGACCCCGGCGCTGTCAATCTTCTACGGCCTCGACAAGGCCTTCGAGTCCCTCCGCGCCGAGGGTCTGGAAGGCATCTACGGCCGGCACCGCGCCGTCGCCCAGTACACCCGCGACCGTGTCCGCGCGATGGGCCTCGAGCTGTTCGCGCAAGAGGAGCGCTTCGCCTCCGACACGGTCACCGCCGTGCGCTGGCCCGACGATGTCGATGGCTCGGCCATCGCGAAGCGCGCCCGCGAGGAGTTCGGTGTCGTCCTCGGCGGCGGCCAGCAGAGCCTCCGCGGCAAGATCTTCCGTGTCGGCCACCTTGGCCACTTCACGCAGGAGGACATCGCCGCCGCCCTCGACGTGGTCGAACGCCTCCTCGCAGAGACCCCTGCCCGGGCCACGGCCTAGAAGCGCCCGCCGTGACCGAACCCGGCCCCCGCCCCCGAGTCCTCGTCGCCGACCCGATCGCGGACGAAGGCATCACCCTGCTCAAGCAGGAGGCCGAGGTCGACGTTCGCACTGGCCTCTCCGCTGGTGAGCTCCGCGAGGCCCTCGCCGGTTACGAGGCACTGGTCGTGCGCAGCGAGGCCAAGGTCACGGCCGATGCCCTCGCCAACGCCGGCCGCCTCCAGATCGTTGCCCGTGCCGGCACCGGCGTGGACAACGTCGACCTGGAGGCCGCCACCGAGCGCGGCATCGTCGTTGTGAACGCCCCCCGCGGCAATACCATCGCTGCCGCCGAGCACGCCTTCGCCCTGCTCGTCGCCCTCGCCCGCCACATCCCCCGCGCCGACCGCTCCCTTCGTGGCGGCGAGTGGCGCCGCCGCGAGTTCATGGGCGCGGAGCTTCGCGGCCACACCCTCGGCCTCGTTGGCTTCGGTCCCATCGGCTCGGAGATGGCCCGCCGCGCCCTCGCCTTCGAGATGAACGTGGTCGCCCACGACCCGTTCGTTCCCGTTGAGCGCGTGCGCGCTCTCGGCGCGCAGCCCGTCGAGCTCGACCGCCTCTACGCCGAGAGCGACTTCATCAGCGTTCACACCCCCCTCACCGCGTCCACCCAGGGCATGATCGCCCGGGAGCAGTTCGCTGCCATGAAGGACGGCGTTCGCCTCGTGAACGCGGCCCGCGGCGGAATCATCGACGAGAACGACCTGCTTGAGGCCGTGCGTTCCGGGAAGGTCGCCGGCGCGGCCCTCGACGTGTTCACCTCCGAGCCCCCGGGAGAGCACCCCCTCTTCGAGGAGGAGCGCATCATCGTCACCCCGCACCTCGCCGGCTCGACCGTCGAGGCGCAGGAACGCATCGCCGTCGACATTGCCGAGCAGGTTCTCGACGTGCTCGCAGGACGCCCGCCCCGCTACCCCGTCAACGCCCCCCTCGTGCCGCCCGAGACCCTGGAGGTCGTCGGCCCCTACATCGCCGTCGCCGAGCTGCTGGGCACGGTCGCGACCCAGCTCCTCAGCGGCCAGCTCACGACCATCGACCTCTCCTTCTTCGGCGAGATCGCCGAGCACGACGTCACGCCCCTTAAGGCGTTCGCCATTCGCGGCCTCCTCCGCCCGATCAGCGAGCAGAATGTGAACCTCGTGAACGCCACCAGCATCGCCGAGGCGAGGGGCTGGACCATCGACGAGCGCCTCCGCGCCTCCCATGAGGAGTTCCACAACCTGATCGAATTGCGAGTGGGCAGCAGCGAAGCCCAGGTCACCGTCAGCGGCACCGCCAGCCACTCGCGTCCCACTATCGTCCGCATCAACGATCTCGATATCGACATCGTCCCCGACCCCAACGGCTTCTTGCTCGTCTGCGAGAACGAGGACCGCCCCGGCATGATCGGCAGCCTCGGGACGCTCCTCGGGAGCCGGGACATCAACATCAGCGCCATGCGCGTGGGGCGCAGCAGCCCCCGCGGCCAGGCGCTCATGGTCCTCATGGTCGATGACGAGCCTGACGCTGACGCCCTCGACCTGATCGCCGCCGTGGAAGGCATCGCCACCGCCCGCCTTGTCCGCCTCTAGCAGGACGAGCACCGGTGGCCTTCGAAATCACCGACCTCGACCCAACCGGTGACGCCGCCGTCGCGCAGGTTGCGCGCATCGTCGTCGAGGCGTTCCGGGGCCACTCGCCCGCGTGGCCCGACCTCGCCAGCGCCGAGGCCGAGGTGCGCGAGTCCTTCGAAGATGGTCGCGTCAGCAGGGTCGCCCGCGATGGCGAGATCGTGGTTGGGTGGATCGGCGGCATCCGCGAGTACGACGGCCATGCCTGGGAGCTCCACCCCCTCGCCGTGGACCCCGCCCGTCAGGGTGAGGGGATCGGCCGCGCGCTCGTCGCCGACCTCGAACGGCAGGTGGCCGCGCGGGGCGCCACCACCCTCTACCTCGGCGCCGACGACGAGGATGGCCGCACCTCCTTGAGCGACATCGACCTCTACCCGGATCCGCTGGAGCATCTCGCGCGCATCGAGAACCTGGGCCGGCACCCCTACGGCTTCTATCGCGCCTGCGGCTTCTCCGTGGTTGGCGTGATCCCCGACGCCAACGGCCCGGGCAAACCCGACATTCTCATGGCCAAGCGAATCGGGAGGGGCTAGGGCGCGAGCGGCCCGAACACGAGCCCCGTCCCCAGCTTCGGGTAGTAGAACGTCGACTTCTGCGGCAGGCGTTCCCCCCCGTCGGCGAGCGCGATGACCTCGCTCGCAGGCACGTGCTGCAGCAGGAAGCCGGTTCCCCCGCTCTCGAGCGCCTCCACCACCTCGCCCACCTCGTGCGTAAACGTCACCGCCCCTGCCCGCAGGTCGTCGTCGCTGATGGCCCACAGCGGGTCCAGCACTCCCAGCCGCAGCAGGATCGGCGCTGCCGACGCCCAGCGCGCTGTCGCGCCCGCCGGCGCGAGGCTTGCGACGGCCTCGGCGCTCTTCGCCCGGAGCAGGTGGACGCTGTCGGGCGCCAGGTTCACCGCCACGATCGCATCCGGCGAGCTGGCCCGGATACCCTCCAGCGCCACGGGCTCGATGCCCGCCTCGGACTCTTCGATCTCGAACAGTGGCGCCAGCCGGTCACGCCAGTCCCCGGGCGCCTCCCGGGGCACGTAGCGATGCAGCGGCCGCACGACCAACCCTTCGTCCTCGACCGGTACGACGCCCGCCATCACGAAACGCGCGGGATGGTCGCTCGCGAGCGTCCCGTCGCGCTCCGCGAGCCAGGTGCGGTACGCGAACGAGGTCTCGTAGCGGTGGTGCCCGTCGGCGATGTAGAAGGCCTCGGAGAGCAGCGGCGCCAGTGGCCGCAGCTGCTCTCGGTACGCTGGCAGCACCCAGAGACGGTGCGTCACCCCGTCGGCAGTCTCGCCCGAGGTGTCCGGCTCGCTGCCACCCGCCGTCCTCGCCAGTAGCTCCGCCAGCTGCCCCGAGCGGTCCCGCGCCAGCATGAAGATGGGGCTGAACTGCGTGCTCGTGGCCTGCAGCAGCCGCAGGCGATCCTCTTTCGGCGCCGACATCGTGAACTCGTGCGGCAGCACTGCTCCCGCTTCCCACGGCTGCGACTCCACCCCGCAGATGAGCGCCCGCCGCCGCCGCGTCGCGCCCGCCTCCACGAAGACCTGCTCGTAGACGTACAGCATCGGCTCCTCGTCCCGCTCAACGATGCCCTCCGCGATCCACCGCCCCAGCTCCGCCGCGATCGCTGCGTACTCGTTGCCCGCCGCCTCCAGACGCACAGCGTTGTGCGGCGACAGCTCCCCGAGCCGTTCGCGTTCCCGCTCGCCGATCACGTCGAACGGGGGCGCCAGCAGCTGGTCGAGCGGACCTGCCTTCGCCGTGTAGCGCAGCCCCCGGATGGGCATCAACCTCGGCATCGTCCAACCTCCGCGAGCGCCGTCATCGTGGCTACGGTACCGCCCTGTAGAATCGGATTCCCGCCATGAAGCGTGCCCCGTACTGCGTCTTCTGCAACATCGTCGCCGGAACCGAGCCCGCGAACGTCATCTACGAGGACGACGAGGTCATCGTCATCCAGAACGTGCTTCGCTGGGTCCCCGTCATGCTCCTCGCCATGACGAAAGAGCACCGAACCCAGGCCGAGCTCTGGGATGACGGCATTGAGGCGGTGGGCCGCATCGCCGCCAAAGTCGGCGCCGAGGCCTGCCCCGACGGCTTCCGCCTGCTCTCTAACTTTGGCTTCGAGGCCATGCAGAGCCAGGAGCACGGGCATCTTCACATCGTCGGCGGGACGCACCTCGGGCCCTACGTCTGAGCTGCCCGCAGCGCCTCGCGCTGGTGCTCGAACAACTCCGCGATGCCGCCCCGGGCCAGCTCGACGAGCGCATCCAGCGACGCCCCGTCGAACGGCTTCCCCTCCGCCGTCCCCTGCACCTCGACGAACGCGTCCGCGCCCGTCATCACCACGTTGAAGTCGACCTCCGCCGCCGAGTCCTCTTCGTAGCAGAGGTCGAGCACCGGCGTCCCCGCCACGATGCCTGCCGACACCGCCGCCACCTGGGTCGTGATCGTCTCCGGGGGGATGAGGTTGGCCAGGGCCAGCTTCTCCGCTGCCAGCCGCAGCGCGATGAAGCCGCCCGTAACCGACGCTGTCCGAGTTCCCCCGTCCGCCTGCAGCACGTCGCAGTCGACGGTGATGGTGCGCGGCCCCAGCAGGTCGAGATCGACGGCGGCGCGCAGGGAGCGGCCGATCAGCCGCTGGATCTCCTGTGTGCGCCCGCCCGGACGGCCCCGCTCGACCTCGCGCTGCGTCCGGGTCGAGGTCGAACGCGGCAGCATCGAGTACTCGGCCGTCACCCAGCCGCTCTGTGTGTTCCGCAGCCAGCCCGGCTGCCGCTCGGCGACACTCGCTGCGCAGAGCACGCGGGTCTTCCCGAAGCTGATGAGGCAGCTTCCCTCGGCGAACTCCTGGTAGCCCGTCTCGATCGCGATGGGGCGCAGTTCGTGGGCCTGGCGGCCGTCGATTCGTGCTGGCATGGGGTTAGCTACGCTACCCCTCCCCCTCGGCAGGCGCAAAGCTCCGAACCCACCGCTCCGCCCGCACCGTGATGCTCTCCCCGTCGCTCACGATCGTCACGCGACCGTGCACGTCCGTACGCAGCACGGCTCGGCCCTCCAGGTCCACGAGCGTCTCGTCCGTCGGGTGCCCGAAGCGGTTCCCCTCGCCCGCCGAGATGACCGTAACCCACGCTCCCGTGGCGTTGAAGAACCCGTCTGCGTTCGTGCTCGCCCCGTGGTGGGGGACCTTGAGCACGTGCGCGTCGATGTCCCCCATCGCGATCAGGGCGCGCTGCGCCTCCTCCTCGATGTCGCCGGTCAGCAGGATGGTGGCCTGACCGTAGGTGACCCGCAGCACCACCGACCACCTGTTCCGCGGCCCCTCGATCACTCCGGGTGGCGGCCACAGCGCCTCGAAACGCACCCCACCCACCTCGAACACGTCTCCGCGACGCAGCGTCTGACGCGTCCCCGCAGCTGCCTCGTACCCCGCGAAGACGGCCGTCTCGCGCGGCTGCCCGTTGTCGTACACCTGTCCCACGTCGAAGCGCTCCAGCAGCGCCGGCAGCCCGCTGACGTGGTCCGCGTCGGGGTGCGTAAGCACAACCGCCGCGATCCCGCGCTGCCAGTGCGGGAGCACGTCGCTGAGCTCGCGCGCCAGCACGATGCCGCTCGGGCCGCCGTCCACGACCACCCGTTCCCCGTTCGGCGTCGTCACGAGGATGGCGTCCCCCTGCCCCACGTCCAGGACGGTCACCTGCAGCGTTCCTGGCCCGCCCGCAGGCCAGGCGCTCACCGCGACGATCGCCGCCGCCAGCGCTCCCGCGCCGCTCGCCAGGGCAGCCGCGCGCACCGTCCGGACGACATCCCTTTGTGGCTCCCGGTCCGCGAGTCTCGGCGCGAGGTAGCGATAGGCGGGCCACGCGAGGGCGCCAAGCGCCACGGTCGCGAAGAGGGCCGCCTCCGGCCCGAAGCGCGGCACCGTGACCGCCGCACGCGGCACGCTCGCCCCCGCCTCAGCCATCCAGATGATGAACGCCAGCGGGTAGTACGCCGCGAGGCCGATCGCCCACCCCGCCGGCTCCCACACCGCCCCCGCGATTGCCGCCGTTCCGCTCAGCCAGAACGCGATCGCGAACACCGGCACTGTCGGGATGTTCACCAGCGGTCCGATCAGCGACACCTGTCCGAACGTCACCCAGATGATCGGGAGCGCGGCGACCCAGGCCGCCAGCGACAGCGACGCCACCTCCAGCAGCACGTTGGGAACGGCGCCTGCCGCCCCCACTCTCGCCGCCGCCCATGCCAGCCCGTACCGGATCCAGGGACCGAACACGATGAGTCCAGCGGTCGAGGCCACGCTCAACTGGAACCCCGCCTCCAGCGCCAGCCGCGGCTGAGCCGCTGTCATGGCGATCGCCGCCGCCGCCAGCGCCGCGAGGCCGCTTCGCGGCCGCCCCAGCCAGAACCCGACGAGCACGATCAGCGCCATGATTGCCGCCCGCACGACCGTCTCCTCTGCCCCCGCGAGGAACACGTACAGCACGAGCGAAGCGGTTGCCGGCAGGGTGGCCCAGTTGCGGCCCACGAGCGGGACGAACAGCAGGAACGCGAGCGCCGTCACCAGCGCGATGTTCGAGCCCGAGACGGCGACGAAGTGCGCCAGACCCGTCTCCCGGAACGCCTCCGTCAGTTCACGCGGCATAGTCCCGTCGCGGCCCATCACGATGCCCGAACCGAGCGCGGCCGCCGGCTCGGGCAGGGCCGCCTGCATCGAGCGCTCCAGCCGCAGCCGCATCTCCGCTGCGAGCGCGCGCGGACTGCCGCGCGGTCCCTCCCCGGCCCGCTCCACCCGCGGGAAGCTCATCGTCCCGACGACGTCCCGGCGAGCGAGGAAGGCGCGGTAGTCGAACGCCTCGAGTTCGGGCGGTGCCTCCAGCCTCCCCGACAAGCTCACGGGTGTCCCGTACCCCAGATCGTCGGTCTGACGCACCGTGATCAGCGCGCGACCATCCGTGTCGCGCCACACCCCGCCGTCCTCCACCCGCTCCACCCGGACGTGGTAGCGACTCGTCGTCAGACCCGGGTCCGGCTCGGAGTCGATACGCCCCTCAAGCGCCACCTCCGTGCCGACCGAACGTGCGAGGTCCGGCAGCGGTTCGCTCGCCCAGCCCTCGAACCGCCAGGCTCCGAGGAGGGCGAACATCGCGGCTGCTCCCAGCAGTGCCGCTGCTCCCCGCCCTCGCAGCGCCCACGCCCCCGGCGCGGCGACGGCGAACCACGCCCCCGCCACCCACACGGGCGCATCCCACACGCCAACAACCGCGAAGCCCAGGAGCCACGCAGCAGCGAGGAAGGGGAGGGTCACGGGAGCTCGGGGTCAGGGAGGCAGGTCAGGCGACGAATCGGTAGCCCTTGCCACGGATCGTCTCAAGCTGCTCGTCGCTGCCAAGCACCGCCCGCATCTTGCGGCGCAGGTTGCTCACATGGGCGCGCACGAGCGTGTTCGCTCCGGCGTCGTCGTGGTACTGCCAGACCTCGGCCAGCAGCGTGCGGGGGTGGAGGATTTCCCCCTCGTGTGCCATCAGATACGCCAACAAGTTCGCTTCGATGTTGGTCAGATGCTCGGCCCCCTCGGTCCCCTTGAGGGTGTTGGTGTCCGTCTCGACCTCGAAGGGGGCACGCGCCGTGCGCGTTGGGTCTCCGAGCATGCTCCGAAGCGTCTCGCCCAGCTTCTCCAGCGGGAACGGCTTCTTGATCACGGGGCCGGGAACGTGGAAGTGCGGCCGGCGCGAACCCTTTCGCAGCATGTACACCAGCGAAGGCGTCTCGCGGTCCTGGTACGTGCGCGCCAGCCACTGGCTGAACTGCGTGAAACGGGAGCCGGGCTCTCCCCGGGGCACGCCCTGAACATCGACCACCAGCGCGGCTGGTGCGAAGGGGTCGAGCTGGGCCATCAAAACGTCGTAGTTGGGATACGTCGCCACCTCGTACCCCCGTTCGCGGAGGTAGGTATGGAGTGCCTCTCGCATACGAGGGTCACGGCTGACGGCAACTACGACAGGCAATTCAATCTCACGTCTTCGGGTGGCTCGCGCATACTAGGATGCTGGTGGGGGGTGTCAAGAGAATCGAGCGACATAAATTTATGAGTTCTCGCGAGAAGCTCCCGTCGCCCGCCGGAGGGTCGCGAGGAGCCTCCCTGGAACTCCGGCATTGCGCCCCGCACGAGAGGGAGTTTTGCCCCCGCCGCTACTCCTCGATGGCCGTCAGCTCATACGTCAGGCGTTCGATTCTCGCCCTCACGACGCGGTGCGGAGCATCCACTTCCAGCCAGATCAGCTGCGTCACCGTGCTCGTCTCGATCCTGACCCTCCACGTCTGGAACGAGCCCGCCGGAACCTCCACTTCTTCCTGTTCCAGCACCGTGACATCCGCGGAAAACACCCGCCCCGTCGAGGCATTCACGTTCGTGAACGACCCCTGGAAGCCTTCCCGGAGCGGGATTCCCCGCACCAGCCACAGCAGCTCCTCGTCGTCGTACCACGCTGGGTCCGGCACCCCTTCGATCGGGTCGGGGAGCTCCCGTTCCGCCGACAGCATCTCGCTCGGCTCCTCCCCGCCTGCTTCGTACTGCTTCGAGTCGAACCGGACGATCCGTTCATCCGGCAGGTAGGTGGTGGCGAAGTGGCGAGCGTTCCCCTCCTCCAGGTCGAGCACGACCCGCAGCGACGAGAATGGCCGCAGCGTGGCTGAGTCCACGAGCGCGGAACCGTTGTCCTCGTAACGACCCTCTTCTGCATCGCGACAAAGCCGCCGCACCTCCGTGACCCCCGGCGAGACCTCCGGATTCGTCTCCAGCACGCAGGTCCCTTCCAGGTTGTCTCGTTGCGTGAGGTTGTAGTGGAGCCGTTCCGTTCCAGTCCACGGCGCCTCCCTGAACACTGGGGCGTGCGACTCGATCGGTTCGCTGCCGCACGCGAGAAGCGCCGCGCCTGCCAGCGCCGCCACGGCCAACCCCAGCCGGCGCCTCACGCCGCCGCCACCGCCTGCTCGATGCGTCGCAGGGCCTCGTCGATGGCGGCCGCATCGACATCCTTGTGCGTGACCATGCGGATGCGTCCGGCGCCGAACGGCACTGCCCGCACGCCCTGGTCCGCGAACGCCGCCAGCCACCCCTCCCGCGTCCCCTCGAGTACGCCCAGGATGACGATGTTCGTCGCCGGAGTCTCAACGGCGAACGGCCCGAGCCGTCCTAGCCCCTCCGCCAGTGTGCGCGCGTTCGCATGATCCTCCGCGAGCCGCTCGATGTTGTGCTCCAGCGCGTGGATTCCCGCGGCGGCGAGCACCCCCGCCTGCCGCATCCCCCCACCCAGCATCTTCCTTTCCCGTCGCGCCCGATCGATGAATTCACCAGGGCCGCAGAGCACAGACCCCACCGGACACGCCAGCCCCTTCGAAAGGCAGAACGAGACAGAGTCGGCGGCTGCGGCCAGCTCCGTTGCCGGTGTTTCGCTCGCGACCTCGGCGTTGAAGATGCGGGCCCCGTCGAGGTGCACGGCCGCCCCCGCCTCGCGCGCGATGGCGGCCAGCGCCGCCGTCTTCGCCGCCGGCAGGACCTGCCCCCCGCAGCTGTTGTGCGTGTTCTCCAGGCAGAGCAGGGCCGTTCGTGGCGTGTGGAGATTCGGCTCCCGGATGGCCGCCTCCACATCACCCTCGTCGAGCCCACCTCCCGCGTCGTTCGGCAGGGGCCGCAGTTGCACACCCCCGATACGCGCCGACCCGGCGACCTCGGCGTTGAAGATGTGCGACTGGCTGCCGAGGAGCACCTCGTCCGTTGGACGTGTGTGGCTCAGGACCGCCACCAGGTTCGCCATCGTGCCGCTCGGCACGTAGACGGCTGCTTCCTTGCCCACGCGTTCGGCCGCCATCGCTTCCAGACGGTTCACGCTTGGGTCATCCCCGAAGACATCGTCGCCGACTTCCGCCCCGGCCATGGCGCGACGCATCGCGGCGTCCGGCTGCGTCACCGTGTCGCTGCGCAGGTCGATCGGATGCGTGACGCTCATTCGCGCTGCCAGATGGTGCGCATGCCTTCACCCCCGCGCACCGCCGCCAGCACCTCGCGCCGCTCCTCGTCGAGCAGCTCCCGGTGAACCCGCACCGCCTCCTCCCCCGCCGTCTCGCCCCCAATCGCTTCCATACGCCCCCGCACCACATCCCACAGCCCTGACTCCCCGATGACGCTGACCCGACGCGGCCACGCGAACGACATCAGCTTCTCCGGGTAGGGAAACGCGGGCCGCAGCTCCTTCACCGCCCGCACGCGTTCCTCCACCGAGTTCACCCGCGGCACGCGCGAAATGTAGGGAGGCTCCGTGGCCGTGCTGCGGAAGTCGACGAGTACGCGGCTGCCCACGGTCTCGAGTCGGATGATCAGCACTTCCGAGTCCTCGATGACGCGGCGCACCTCGTCCAGGTCGATGCCAAAGTCGTCGCTCACAAGTGGTGCTCCGTGCGGGCTCCGGTCATGGTAGCAGCCCTGTTCTGGGCCGCCAGCGAAGGGGCCTTACTGGCACAGCAGCGCGAACGTGAACCCGCGCGCCGAGAGTTCCCCAAGCACCCGGTCGAGCGCCGCAACAGTTTGCGAACGCTCCCCTCCCCCGTCGTGCATCAGCAGGATCGCTCCGGGGCGAGCGTGCGCAAGCAGGTGCTCGGCGATCTGGTCCGCGCCCGGCCTCCTCCAGTCCTGCGGGTCGACGGTCCAGAGCGTGAGCGTCTTCCCCAGTTCCGCTGCCAGTTTGCCTGTCTGCGCGTCGTAGGCGCCGTACGGTGGCCGTAGGCACGCGATCGGGTCGGCCCGGTCGCCTGCCGCCTCGTGGATCGCCCGGTCCGTATCCCGCACCTCGGCGATGAACGTCTCCCGGTCCACCTTGTCCAGCGAGGCATGGTCGAACGTGTGATTCTCGGGATCGTGTCCTTCCGCCACCAAACGCGCCGCCAGTTCCGGGTAGGCCAGCACGTTCTGCCCCAGCACGAAGAAGGTCGCGGTCGCGCCGTGCCGCGCGAGCACGTCGAGCACCTGCGGCGTCCAGGTCGGGTGGGGACCATCGTCGAACGTGAGGTAGACGACCGGCTCGCCCGCGGCGCCGTGCGCGGGATGCGTCACTGACGGCGGAGGGCTGGAAGGGGCGACATCGCTCGGTTGCTGACTTGCTGCCACTGCTGCCTCTAGCGCTCCCCACGTCGGCCCATCGACCACACCCGTCGGGGCCAGCCCCGCCTCCACCTGCAGCTTCAGCACCGCCTCCCGCGTAGGTTCGTCGTAGACGTCGTAGTAACGCCCCGGATACCGGAACCCCAGCGCGGGCACGCGCGCGAGCCGCTGGTGCAGGGCTCGCACCGCCCGCCCCCGGTCCCCCGTGCCCAGCGTGTACTGCTCGAAGTACGAGGCGTCGGGCGCGTCGAGCAGCGTCTCCGGATCGGGTGCGTCCGGGGGAAGGCCGGGCGCGACCTCCGTCGCGTCCAGGTACGCCTTCGCCTGCTGCAGGAAGGTGTCGTCGGGCGCCAGCCGAAGGGCCCGCCCGATCGACGACCGCGCCCGGCTCAGCTCCTCAGGCGAAGCGAGCACCTGGCCCAGTGCCCGAACCGCGTGGATGGCGGGGTCGTCATTCCGGGCCTTCAGCGCCTCGTCCGCATAGAAGAGCAGGTACGAGACCATCGTCGGCAGAGCGGTCTCCGCTGCGGTTCCGCTGATCAGCGGCCCGTCGAGCGCGAACGCCTCCGCTGGCGTGAGCGCCTGCATCAGGGCGAACGCCGCGCCGTATTCGCCGGCCAGCACGTTCGTCAGCAGCGGCTGCCCCGGCGAGCCTGCGTACGCAATCCGCAGGGCCGCCATCCGGTTCACCACCGTGGAGAGCCAGCGCAACGCCTCGTGGTCTGGAGCCCGGCGCGAGGTCTCGATCGCGAGTGCGGCTGCATCCCGCCACAGGTTTGCTCCCGCCATCCGCACAACCCGCTCCGCCTGCGCCGCCAGGTCGCCTTCGAGGTCATCCGGCGTCTCCAGCGGTACCTGCTCGTACTCCACCCCGGTCCAGCGGTACACCTGCTCGCCGCGCTCCGCCACCGCGCAGGCGTAGCAGAACACGTAGGGGTCGGAGGTATTGAAGATGAGTTCGGCGACGCCGTCACCGTCGAGGTCGGCGATGCTGCCCGAGTCGGGTCCCGCGCTAATGTGCGAGACCATCGTCGCGAGCTGCTTGCCCTCGGCCAGTAGCACATCGAACGTCCCCGCGTGCGCCCCGGTCTGCCCGCGAATCGCGATCAACACGCCTGGTCCTGCTGCCCGCCGGGGACCCGGGTCGAGCACCTCGACCGTGTGCGTGCGCTGGGGGGCCGTCTCCAGGGTCACCTGCGACAGCTCGTCCGACCACGAAGCGTCGTCGTTGCGCCGGTACAGCGCGACGAAGTGGAAGAAGTTGACTCCGTTCCCGTCGGCCCCCTGGTAGTAGGGTTGCGGTCCGTTCGTGACTACCACCCAGAGCTCGCCCGCTTCGTCCCGAAGCCCAAGAGGAAACGCGTGCGCCGTAAGCTCCTCCGCGCTCTCCCCGAACTCCTCGATCACCGGCGCGAGCGCCATCTCCGCCAGCTCGGCGGCGAGGACCGCCTTGTCCTCCGCCGGCGGCTCCACGGCTGGCGCTGCGGTTGGTGAGGGGGTAGCAGTTTCCGTAGCGGTCGCGGTCGTCGGCGTGGCGGGCGCGGAAGGCTCCCGTGCTTCAGGCGCCGGCGTTGATGGCGGTGGCGCGGGTTCGGGGGATCCGCACGCGAGCGATGCCGCTGCGGCCATCCCCAGCAGGAGCGCCGCGCACACGGTGATACCCCTTGCCGGCATGCTCGCGCCCCTCTCGTGGTGGTGTTGGTCGGGGTGCCCGGATTTGAACCGGGGACCTCGCGGCCCCAAACCGCGCGCTCTGCCGGGCTGAGCTACACCCCGTGCAGTCAGCGTACCGCACGCCTTCCGCAGGCCCTAGGCTGGCAGCGGCTGCGCGCATCCGATGATGTCGTGGACGTCCGCCACCTCGTGCGCCTCCAGCCACGCCTCAAGCTCCTCCAGCACGTCCAGTGGCGCCCGCGGGTTCGAGAACGAGGCCGTCCCCACCTGCACCGCTGTCGCCCCCGCCATCAGGAACTCGACCGCGTCGCGCCCGCTACTGATGCCCCCGCAGCCTATGACCGGGACGCGCACCGCCTGTGCGACCTCGTACACCACCCGCAGCGCGACCGGCTTGATCGCGGGGCCGCTCAGCCCGCCGCTCGCTCGCGGCAGCACGGGGCGGCGTGCCTCCGTGTCGATGGCGAGTCCCGGAACCGTGTTGATCGCGCAGATGGCGGAGGCGCCCTCGTCCACGCACGCGCCGGCGATCTCCGCCGGGTCAGTCGCCGCCGGCGTCAGCTTCACGATGACCGGCAGTTCGCAGGAGCGCACGGCCGCCCGCGTCGCCTGCGCCGCCGCCTGGGCGCTCAGGCCGAAATCGAGGCCGTTGTCGACATTCGGGCAGCTGAAGTTGAGCTCCAGCGCGGCCACTCCCGGCACGCCGTCGAAGGCGCGTGCCAGGTCGCCGTAGTCCCCTGCCGAATCCCCCGCGATGTTCACGATGACGGGCACGTCCCAGCCCGCCCAGACGGGCGCCATCTCCGCGATGATGCGGTCGGGCCCGAGGTTCTGGAGGCCGATCGAGTTCAGCATGCCCGAGGGAGTTTCCGCCACGCGCGGCTGCGGATTGCCCGCCCGAGGCAGGGGCGTGACGCCCTTCGACACGACCGCCCCGAGCTGGTTCACGTCGAACTGCCGGGCGAACTCCAGACCCCAGCTGAACGTGCCGGAAGCGGGCATCACGGGGTTGCGAAGGCTCAGGTTCGTCTTTCGCTCGGGCGCGAGCTCAACCGCCAGTTGGGGTGTCACGGGTCCAGTGTACGGCGCGAACTACCTGCCGTCCGGCGCCGGTTCCTTCCGCCCCGATCGGCGGTTGCGCCACAGCCGTTCGGTCTCCGAATTTTCGAAGTCGCGTTCACTTCCGCAGTGCTTGCAGGTACCCCGGCTGAGGTGCCCGTTGGGCGTCGCGATGATCCAGTGGTGCGTGCAGGTTCCAGTTGCCGCGCGATGCCTGCTGGCGTGCATGTCAAACCCCGTTGGGTTCGGCGCCCCGCCGCGCGCGAATCCATCATTACTACCTTACCCCCTCTGTCTACCCCTTCGCCTGGCGCGCGACGGGCGCAACACCTGCTCGAACCACAGCCCCCCGTCCGGCCCTTCGCCGTGAAGCGGCCGGAACCCCATCCGCACCCAGAAGTACACGGCCAGCCCGCGGTCCGGTGGCGCCCACGTCCGCACGACGGGGTAGCGGCGCCTCAGCGCCTTCAGTAGCGCCGTCGCCGCCCCCGACCCGGCCCCGTATCCCCGCGCCTCCTCGTCGATGCACAGTCGTTCAATGAAGGGAACATCCCCCGCCAGGTCGACGGAGACCTCGCCAACCACGTCACGCTGCCCCCTGCGCCGCACCTCGTAGCGCACGACCCCTTCCCCTTCGGCCTTCCGCAGGGTGACCCACTCCCCCGCGATGCGCTGCGGCAGGGGCTGTGGTGCGCTCACCTGGCGAGCCACTCCCGCGTTCGTGCCGCGACTTCCTCGATGCCCGCGTTGAGCCGCGTGCACCGGGGAATCGCCTCCAGAAACTCGCGTCCGTACCGCTTCGTGCGGACGCGGCTATCGAGCACGGCCACCACGCCGCGGTCCTCGCGGTCCCGAATGAGCCGCCCGAAGCCCTGCCGGAACCGCAGGATCGCCCCCGGCAACGAATACCCGCCGAAGGGGTCGTCGTAGAGCTCCGAACGCGCCCGGTGGATCGGGTCCGTCGGCACGGCGAACGGGAGCCGCGCGATCACGACGAGCGAGAGCGTGTCGCCCCGAATGTCGATCCCCTCCCAGAAGCTCGATGTGCCGAAGATCACGGAGCGCGGGTCCTCCATCAGGTTGCGCATCAGCTGGCGCGGCGCGCCGTCACGGTCCTGCACGAGCACGCTGATGCCCTCCGCCTCGAGCGCTCCCCGCGAGAGGTCCGCCACCCGCCGCAGCGACGCGTGCGAGGTGAACAGCGCCAGCGCCCGCCCCTCCGACGCGAGCGCAAGCTCCGTGACCGCGTCTGCCGCGGCCTCCTCGTACCCCTGCGAACCCGGATCGGGGAACCCGGTCGGGGTCGCCAGCAGCGTCGAGCGCTCGTAGTCGAACGGCGAGCCCAGCGCCAGGGTCCCCGCGTCGGGCAATCCCATCTGGTCCGCCGTGAACACCATCGAGCCGCCCGCCGCCAGTGTCGCGCTGGTCGCGATCACCGTCGCCCGGCCCGCGAACAGCTCCTCCGCCAGCCGTGGTCCGACCTCCAGCGGCGCGGAGTTCAGCGCCCCCGTCCCATCCCGCGTCGTGGACACCCACGTGATGGCGTTGGGGTCGCTCCCCTCGATGAGGTGCGCGAGATCCAGCCGCCCCCCCGCCCGCCCGGTCTCGTTTACACAACT
>VXLW01000002.1 GCA_009841435.1 Dehalococcoidia bacterium
TCAGCCCCAGCACCTTCGTGATCGCCGCCGTCAGCGTCGTCTTCCCGTGGTCCACATGTCCGATCGTCCCCACGTTTACGTGCGGCTTGTTCCGCTCAAACTTCTCCTTCGCCATGGCGAATCCTCCGTGCGGGTAGTGGCGTCATCGCACCCCGATCTCGGGGCCGGCGCGCCCTGGAGCCCTCATCCAGATTTGAACTGGAGACCTCGTTCTTACCAAGAACGCGCTCTGCCAACTGAGCTATGAGGGCCTAGTCCGCGTGTGCGTTATTGATAGTAGCGGGATTTCCGTTGTGGGGGAGAGGGGCAGGACGCAGTCGCGCAGAACGCCCGCCCAACCCCCGTTTCCCGAGACGGTCGCCCTAGGCCAGGCCCCGCTTCGCAAGCTCCCGGGGCATCCGCTCGGCGTCGGCGCTGAGCAGGGGGCCGCGCTCCTCGTCGGTGAGCGTGCCCGCCGTGTCCTTCGCCATCTTGCCTCCGTCGAAGAGGATCCACTTCTCGGGGATGACCTCGAGGATGACGCGGAGGGGCGAGTCGAGGCGGTCGACGAAGGCCGCGGCGGCCTCCGCGTCGGGGCTGATCTTGTTCGCGAGGGCCGGGTAGAACCAATCCTTGGTCTCCCGGTCGTCGTGGATGATGCAGCGGCCCTTGGCCGTGGCCTGGCCTCCCGGCGCGCCCGAGTCCGGGTCGCAGGCGGCGCTGCTCACGATGACGGAGACACGCGGGTCCCGTCGGATGGCGGCCACGCGGTGGCGGTGGACCGCACAGGTAATCCAGAAGCGCCCCTCATGCCAGACATAGGCGTGGATGACGCCGACGGGCCAGCCGTCCTGCGTGCTCCAGTTGAGCGCGCACTCCCTGGCGTTTACGAGCAGCGATTCGAGCTGCTCCTCGTCGAGTGGGTAGCCGGAAACGGTTTCGTGGTCCTGTGCGCCCGCCATCTGGAGCCTCCAAAGGTGTTGCTGGCCGCGTCATGCGCGGCGCCCCGAACCGTGGCAGAGCGCGGCGCGCGCGTCAACGCCTCCGCTGCTACGCTCGCGCCGTGGGCATAGAGGCGCTGACGCACGACGACGACGGCAAACTCGTCGTCCCGGAGACGGCCGAAGAGTGGGACGAGTGGGTCTCGGCGTCGAGGACGCGAAACCACGTGCTCGACAACCCGCTCGTCGACTGGCTCGAACGGTGGGGTGAGGAGCACGGCTACGAACCCGACCCCGTCGAGGAGGACACGGACTTCCTGACGTTCCTCTTCGGCAAGGGGAACGCGTTCGAGGCGGCGGTCGTGGAGCACCTGCGGGGGCTGGCGGAAGTGCGGATGGTGGAGCCGGAAGGAATGGACCGTGAGGAGCTCCGCCAGCTGTCGGTCGCCGAGGCAACCTATGCGGCGATGGCTGATGGGGCGGAGATCATCTGCCAGGCGTGGATGCGCGACCCGCAGTCGCGCACCTACGGCGCGCCCGACCTGCTCGTTCGAAGCGACGTGCTCGCAGACCTGTTCCCGGGGTCGATTTCCGACGAGGCGGCGGCCATGCGCGCACCGGACCTGGGCATCGGAGACCGGCACTACCGCGTGGTCGACATCAAGTTCTCGACGCTCCACCTGGCGGCGGGCGGCGAGCTCGGGAACTCGGGTTCGGCGCCGGCCTACAAGGCGCAGGTGTACATCTACAACCGCGCACTCGGGAGGCTGCAGGGCTACCTGCCGCCCGAGGCGTTCGTGCTGGGCCGGGGCTGGGAGCAGACCCGCCGGGGCGAGAAGTCCCGGGGCACGAGCTGCATGGAACGGCTCGCGCCGGTCGCGAACGACTACGCCTCTCGCAAGGGCGGGGCGCTTTCGCACCAGGTCGAGGAGGCGGTGGCGTGGGTGCGGCGGGTCCGCGCGGAGGGGCGCGACTGGCACGTACTCCCCGAACCCTCTGTCGACGAGCTTCGCCCCAGCGCCAAGGAGGACGTGGGCAGGTGGGCGAGCGTGGTCAAGGAGATCGTGAAGCAGAGCGAGGATCTGACGCAGCTCTGGTGGGTCGGCGTCCCCCGGCGGCAGGATGCCAACCGGCAAGGACTCATGCGCTGGACGGACCCGCGCGTCACCCCTGAGACGCTGGGTGTCACAGGAACCTCGAGAGCCCCCAACTTGCGGGCCCTGCTCGACGTGAACCGCGAGCCCGGGCCCGACGTCCGGCCCGCCCACATCTCCGAGGCGCGGGCGGACTGGATCGAGGAGGCGCCCGCCGAGTTCTACGTGGACTTCGAGACGGTGAGCGACCTCGACGACGACTTCTCGGGTATCCCGGAGCGGGGCGGGCAGCCCCTCATCTTCATGGTCGGGTGCGGGCACCTGGAGGATGGTGACTGGCGGTTCAAGTGCTTCATCGCCGACCTGCTCGATGAGCGTTCCGAGGCGAAGGTCATCGACGACTGGTTCGAGCACATGACGTCGGTTCGCGACCGGCTCGCGCCGGGGGTGGACCCGAAGGTCATTCACTGGTCACCACACGAGACGATCACGCTGGAGACGGCTTTCGACGCCGCCGTGAAGCGTCACGAGAAGACCGGCTGGCAACACACCAGGCAGCAGAAGCCGTGGCCGCACCCCAACTGGTTCGACTACCTGAACAAAGTGATGAAGCGGGAGCCGGTGGTCGTGCGGGGAGCGCATGGGTTCGGGCTGAAGGCGGTCACGAACGCGATGCACGACCTGGGCCTGGTCGAGACGCGCTGGGACGAAGGTCCGGCCGACGGGCTCGGGGCGATGGTGGGGGCGTGGACGTGCGATGGGGAGGCGCGCCGCACGGGCGGCAGCATGCGCGACCTCGAACTGATGAAGGGCATCGGGCGGTACAACGAGGTCGACTGCAAGGCGATGATGGAACTCGTCCGCTACCTGCGTCGCCACCACTAGCGGGCGGCGCACGCCACTAGATGGCAGAGATTTCGCCGGATCGGGAACGATCCGGCGGGTTGGCGCATATCTCTTGTCACGATGGTACTGGCGCATCCCGATGCGCGACGCGAACACTACCCCATCCGGCTGGTGGAAGGTGAGGGACGCATGACCGACGACGAAGCCGTCCTGCGGTGTCAGGACGGCGACCGTGAGGCCTTCCGCCACCTGGTGGAGCAGTACAAGAACCCGCTCTACGGCACGGCGTACCTGATGACGGGCAACGCCGCGCAGGCCGAGGAGCACGTGCAGGAGGCGTTCCTGCTGGCCTGGCGCGGCATCAGATCGTTCCAGCGGGGCCGCCCGGTGAAGCCCTGGCTGATGCGCATCCTCGTGAACGCGGTGCTGGCGCAGCAGCGCAAGCGTTCCCTGCAAACCGTGCCGCTCGAGGAAACGCTGCCCGTGGGAGCCCCCACCAGCGGCGCCGATTCGATCGAGGCGAGCGAAGACCGCGAGGCCGTGCGGCAAGCCCTCGCCCAGCTAACCCCCGAACACCGCCAGGTCGTGGTGCTGCGCTACTTCGCCGACCTGACGGTCCCACAAGTCGCCCGTTCCGCCGGGGTGCGGGAGGGCACGGTCAAGTCGCGGCTCCATCGAGCGCTCCGCCAGATGCGGGAGCTGCTGGAGCAGTCGGGTGTGATGGAGGTGGCCGGCAATGGCGCGTAACGACATGCCAGATCAGGAGATGGAACGAAAGCTCCGCGAGCACTTCGCGGAAGAAGCCCCGGACCTGCAGGCCCCGGACGACCTCTGGGACCGCCTGGAGGACCGCCTGGGAAAACAGGATCCGCCGCGCTTCGCCCTCTTGCGGGGTGGAGCCAGCGCCATCGGCTCGATGCCATGGATTCCGGCGGCGGCGGCAGCGGTACTGGTTGTGGGCTTGGGCGTGGGCGCCTGGGCCCTCGCCGGCGGGACCGGCGATAGCGGCGACGATGACGACGATGGCGGGGCCATCGCCGCCAGCAGCGATGAGCAAGTCGAGCCGGTCCGGGAGGCTGCGACGCAGGCCGCCGCGACGGAGGCAGCCGAAGACGAGGCCTACGAGGCTACAGAGGCTCCGGCGGCCCAGGAGGCAGCTGCGACAGCGGCGGCCGCCGCGCGGGCCGTGGAGCGGGACGCGTCGGAGGAAGCGACCCCCGAGGCTGTCTCGACTCCCGCGCCGACCCCCAAGCCAACGCCTGCGCGCGCGCAGGCCACGCAGCCAGCAGAGAGCGAAACCCCGGCGCCCGAGAGCAGCGAAGCCCGCGAGCCCGCCGATGACGCTGGCACGGATGTCGAGCAGGCCGAGGAGCCGGCGGAGCCTGAAGACATGGCCGACGAGGCCATGGATGACATGGGCGACGACATGGCAGCCGAGGCCATGGAGGAGGCGGACGCCGAGGACTCGGCCTCCTTGTCCGGGCGGGGCAGCGGCCCCCCCGAGGTCGACGAGCCCCCCCAGCGCCCCTCCGACACGACCTTCGAGGACTACGAGCGCACGGCCTTCGTCTCGACCGACATCGACGCCGTTTCGACGTTCAGCCTGGACACCGACCGCACCTCCTACTTCCTCGCGCTCACCTGGATCAGCAACGGCTATCCGGTCGACCCCAACTCGGTGCGAGCGGAGGAATGGATCAACGCCTTCGACTACGGCTACGCCCGGCCCGCCGGCGAGGACCGCTTCGCCGTCATCAGCGACTTGGTGCGGCACCCGATCGAGGGCGGCTGGCACCTCGCCCGCATCGCCATGCAGGCGCCCGACGTGCGCGACGACCGGCCGCTCAACGTGACGCTGGTGCTTGATGCCTCCGGCTCGATGTCCTGGGGCGATCGCGTCGCCATCGCGCGGGAGGCGGCGGAGACCATCCGCCAGAGCCTCGGCGCGCGGGACCGCATCGCCGTCGTGCACTTCACGACCGACGTGCTCGACCGCTACACGGTCAAGCACAGCTCGCCCGACAACGAGGACGTCGTGTGGTCGATCGAACGGCTGGCCGCGCACGACAGCACGAACGTGCAGGCCGGGCTCAACCTCGGCGTGCAGCTGGCCGACGAGGCCCGGCGCGAGCGGCCGGATGCCTACAACTACATCATCCTCATGTCGGACGGCGTCGCGAACGTGGACGCGACCGACCCCTTCGCCATCCTCGAGGGGGCGCCCGACACCGACAGCAGGAACCCGCTGCGGCTCATCACCATCGGGGTCGGCATCGACAACTACAACGACGTGCTGCTGGAGCAGCTCGCCCAGCACGGCAACGGCTGGTACCGCTACCTCGACGACACCGCCCAAGCGCGGGAGACGTTCAGCCGCGAGAACTGGCTGGCGCTCTCCACGCCCTTCGCCGACCAGGCCCGCGCCCAGGTGACCTGGGACCCGGCCGTGGTGAAGGAGTGGCGCATCGTCGGATACGAGAACCGGATCACGCCGGACCACACGTTCACCCAGAACCGCCGGGAGTTCGCCGAGCTGCCCGCCGGAACCGCCACCACCGTCTTCTACGAACTCGTGCTGCACGAGGGTGTCAGCCTCTCGGCAGTGCTCGGGAACGTGGAGGTGCGCTGGGTCGACCCGGCCACGGGCGACTCGGTCAGCCAGACGGCCGCCGTCGCGGGCCCTACGGACGTGGAGTTCGACGACGCCGACCGCTTCCTGCGGCTGGGCGCGATCGTGGGGCTCTCCGCCGACCGGTACAGCAGCCTCTCGCCGCAGGTCGAGAACGCGGAGGTCGACTACGCCGGCATCCACGCCGACCTCTCGGCCCTGCAGGGCCGGCTCAGGGGGCTTGAGGGAAGCCTTGGGTCCTCCCAGGCGTACCAGGACTTCAGCTTCCTGCTGGACGAGTTGACGGCTGAGGCCGCCGAGCAGGCGCCTTCTTCGGGCTACAGCCAGTGACCTGGCTCGCTATCCGGACGGGGCGCTCGCGGAGCGCCCCCACGCAGAGAGCAAAGGAGGCTCATATGCGATTCCCCGCACGGATGTACCGGATCCTCGCCGCAGGCGCCGCGGTGGCGCTCCTCACGCTGGCGATCGCCGCCTGCGGCGGCGTGGACGGCGATGACGACGACAGCGCCGCACCTGCCGCACCCGCGGCGACGCAGGCGGCCGCCGAAGCCACGCAGGCGCCTAGCCGTGCGCGACCGGTCCAGGCAGCGGCGACCGAAGCCGAAGCTGCGGAAGAGGCCTACGAGGCCGAAGCTACAGCAGCGGCCGCGCAGGAAGCTGCGGCGGACAGCGGCTCCTGCGCCAACTGCGCGACCGCTCGCCAGCAGGGGTCCACGAACACGACCCAGGCAGCCGCCTCGGTCAGCGAGCCGCCATCCCAGCGGCCTTCGCCCGGGGCCACGACATTCCAGAACTATGGCCGAACGCCGTACGTCAAGACCTCGACGGACGCCGTCTCCACCTTCAGCCTGGATACCGACCGCACGTCGTACTTCCTCGCCCTCGCCTGGGCGCAGAGCGGCTACGCGGTCGAGCCCGACTCGGTGCGGGCGGAGGAGTGGGTGAACGCCTTCTCCTACGACTACGACCAGCCCCGCGACGACCGCAGCTTCGCCATCACGAGCGACGTGGTGCAGCACCCCCTCGGGGGCGGACGCCACCTCGTGCGCGTGGCCTTCCAGGCCCCGCACGTCCGCGACGACGTGCCCCTGAACGTGACGCTCGTGCTGGATGCCTCCGGCTCGATGTCCTCGGGGAACCGCGTCGCCATCGCTCGGGAGGCGGCGGAGGCCATCCGCAACAGCCTCGGCTCCGACGACCGCATCGCCGTCGTCCACTTCACCACCGACGTGATCGACTGGTACACCGTCGAGCACAGCCGGCCCGGCAACGAGGATGTGGCCTGGTCGATTGGACAGCTCGCCCCGCACAACTCGACGAACGTGCAGGCTGGGCTCGACCTCGGCGTGCGGCTCGCCGACGAGGCGCGGCGCGAGCGCCCCGACGCCTACAACTACGTGATCCTCATGTCGGACGGCGTCGCGAACGTGGACACGACCAACCCCTTCGCCATCCTCGATTCCTCGCCCGACACCGACCACCGCAACCCGCTGCGGCTCATCACCATCGGCGTCGGCATCGAGAACTACAACGACTACCTGCTCGAGCAGCTCGCCCAGCACGGCAACGGCTGGTACCGCTACCTCGACACGACCGAGCAGGCGCGCGAGACGTTCAGCCGCGAGAACTGGCTGGCACTCTCCACGCCCTTCGCCGACCAGGCCCGCGCCCAGGTGACCTGGGATCCGTCACTGGTTAGCTCCTGGCGCATCGTCGGCTACGAGAACCGGGTCACGCCGGACCACACCTTCGAGCAGAACCGCCGCGAGTTCGCCGAGCTGCCCTCGGGCGCGGCCACGACGGCGTTCTACGAGGTCGTCCTGCACAACGAGACCCGCCGCGGCCTGGCCACGCTGGGCGAGGTAGAGGTGCGCTGGGTGGACCCGCGTTCGGGCGACACCTACAGCCAGGCGGCACTCCTGGAGGGCCGCACCGACGCCCCCTTCGACGCAGGCGACCAGCACCTCCGCTTCGGCGCCATCGTGGCGCTCGCCTCCGACCGTTACAGCGCCCTCTCGGTGCAGCTCGAGGGCGCGAAGATCGACATCGCCGGCCTGGGCGCCGACATGACGGCGCTGCGGGCGGAGCTGGACTCGCTCTACGAGCGGATGAGCACCCTGCAGTCCTACCACGACTTCAGCTTCCTGCTGGAGCGGATGACGGCCCGCGTCGAGGAGCTCGGGGGCGGGAGTTCAGGCTACAGCCAGTGACGGCGCCCCTCGCACGGCACCGGCTGTAACGGCGCGATCCCGGCCGCGGCGGACAACACCCCACCACCCGCCGCGGCCGGCGCGCCCTCGCTACGGTCGCCACGGCCACCGCCGGGCGAGGAACGCCGCGCCGGTCAGGGTGGCGCCCAGTGCGACCACGACCACCCACGCTCCTGCCGGCCAACCGCCCGTGGCCGATCGCGACAGGCCGTTGCCCGTGGCGGCGGGTTCGGGTGCCTCCGCGGTCGACGGCATTGGCGCCTGCACCCGCTCAGGTGGCCGGGACCTGGAGTGGAGCTTTCCTCCCCAGCAGGCGATCTCGCCCGACTCCTTGAGAGCACAGGTCTGGTAGCGGGCCGCGCTCACGGAGAGGAAGCGCCCGGAGGGCGGCTCCGCCTGTCCCCAGACGTTTTCGCCCCAGCACACCACGGCTCCGTCGAGGTCCAGCGCACAGGCGTGCTGCCAGCCCACGCTCACCAACTGATACGTCCCCGCCGGCGGGTCTGTGCGGTGGTGTTGGCGGTTCCCCCAGCAGGTCAACTCGCCCGAGTCTCGTACGGCGCAGGTGTAGTCGTCGCGTGCGTCGAGGTGCCGGAATTGCCCGGAAGGGACGTCGGTCTGGCCGCTGTGGTTGGCGCCCCAGCAGGCCAGCTCCCCCGACTCACCCAGTGCACAGGTGTGAGCGAACCCGGCGGTGACCAGTCGGTACGCGCCTGGGGGCTGCGCCTGCTGGCGGTTGCCGTCGCCCCAGCAGGCCAGCTCACCCGAGTCTCGCACGGCGCAGCCGTGCCCGATCGCCACGCTCAGGGACTGATACCGACCCGGAGGGATCTCCCACACCGGAGGATAGCGATCCCCCCAGCACACAAGCTCGCCAGACTCGCGAATGGCGCAGGCGTTCCCGTTGATGCCAGCGCTCACGGCCCGGAATGTGCCCGCGGGCTGCACCAGGCTGGCGAACGGGCCCCAGCAGTCCAGCACTCCTGTCTCGTGGATCGAGCAGTTGTGTTGGCCTCCCGCACTCACCGAACGGTAGGTTCCAGCAGGGGCGGTCCCGAGGCTGGCGCCGAACTGGTCGCCCCAACAGACGACCGTGCCGTCCGTGCGCACGGCGCAGGCATGCCTCCCCTCCACGCTTACAGAACGGAAGTTGCCGGAAGGACTGGCAGCCCAGGGACGCCCCCAGCAGAGGAGCTCACCTGAGTCCGTGACGGCACAGAACCCTCCGTTTCCTGCGTCGGCGCTGCGGTAGGATCCGGGCGAGTCCAGACTCTCCGGCCATCTACTCTCTCCCCAACACAGGATCTCACCTGCCTCGGTGATGCCGCAGGTGTGGTTGTAGCCTGCGTGAACGGAGTGGAAACGGCCCTCCGGCGCGTTCGTCTGGCCCCAGAGGTTGCCGCCCCAGCACCGGACTTCGCCGGACTCCAGGACGCCACAGGAGTAGGAGGTGCCACCGCTGACGGAGCGGTACGTGCCGGGAGGCGGATCTGTCTGGCCCCAGAAGTTGTCGCCCCAACAGACCGCTGCTCCCGTCTCGGTTACCGCGCAGGTGTGCGTGTGGCCTGCGCTCACGGAACGATAGGCGCCCGGTGGGGCGTCCACGGCCTCACTTACTTTCCAGCCATAGTCTCCGCCCCAGCAGACGATCTCGCCCGAGTCCCGGATGGCGCAGGCGTGCCACTCCCCGGCCGTGACCGACCGGTACCTGCCCGGGGGCACATCCCGCTGGCCATAGCTGCCGTCTCCCCAACAGATCACCTCTCCGGTGGCGAGGAGGGCGCACGAGTGCTCGCCCCCAGCGGCCACCTCTAGGACGGGGCCACTGGTCGCCCGCTCGACGCTGAGGTCGGTGTAGTGAACGGTGCCCCTTGTGTCGGTGTGGGCGTCCACCGCCTCGACACCCACCGCCACGAGCCCGAGCAGCACCGCCAAGGCCGCCGTGAGCACACCCTTCCACGGGCTACACAGGCGAGTCACGCGGCGACTCTAAGCCAACGAGTCAAGGTCTTCGGGCGCCGCCTCGCGCCCGGGATCCCAGAACCGCGAGGCCCGCGGCTAGCACCACGACCACCCACACCGCCGACATCCCGCCACCCGCGAGCGGCGCCGGCGCACCGCTGCCCGTGTCAGCGGGTTCGGGGGCGTCGGGATCCTGCACCTCGGTGGGCGCGACCTCAGTCAGGGTGTAGGCGATGCGGGCGTAGTAGAGGGTCGTGAGCCCTTCGAACCCGGAGTCGGTGCCGACGATGAGCCAGAGGCGGCCCTGGTCATCCGTCGTGACCATCAGGGGCGCATCCGCGTTGGTCAGGGTCTTGACGGCGTAGGCGTCGCGGGAGGCGTCGGGGTGGGCGATGTTCCCGAGCACGACCATGTCCTGGCCGCCGCGGCTCTGGTTGCCCTTGTCGGTGTTCATCCTGAGGTGGCCGATGCTGTCCACGGCGCTGGCGGGTTCGATCGCGCTGGCCCCCGCCTTCACGAACACGCTTTCGCCCGGCGACCCGCCGATCCCGACCAAGCCGGGGGAAACGTTGGTTGCGAGGTCGAGCGAGACCGACACGGTGTACTCGGTGTTCGGCCGCAGCCCACCGACCTGCCGCTTCAGGTACATGAACAGGTCGTCGCTGCGGTTGTGCCCCTGGACGTAGATGCCCCCGCCCTCGAGGCCCTCCGATAGCGGGCGGTAGCCGCCCGCAAGCTCGTAGATTTCCTGGTCGTAGTCCGCCGGGAGGTCGGCGAAGTCGACGACCCAGCCCTCGGCGTCGTGGTTGAACGTGAAGGTGAGGTTGTCGTCGTCCTCGGACAGGGCGTTGGGCGCCTCCTCCTGGCCCGCTTCCCGGAACGTGATCCGGGGCGGGCCGTCGGGCGCGTAGCGGGCGTCGTCCGCCGAGATTGTCCCGAGGCTCGCCAGGTAGTCGTGCAGGGACTGCTCGTAGCTCGTGGGGAGCTGCACGCGGCCGGGGTAGCGTCCGAGCACGTCGTAGCCGTCGCCGCCGGCGGCGATGAAGCTGCTCGCGACAACCGACACGTCGGGCGCACCTTCGGCCACCGCGCCACCGGAAACGATCGCGGCGCCATCGTCGAGCGTCAGGCTGACAACACGCGACCCGGGGTCCCATGAGGCGTCATAGACGACCGATATTCCGGCCACCTGCAGGAAGGCGCCACTGGCAGCGGGATAGCGGGAAACCGAGTGCTCGAAGATGGCCTTGAGGTCCGCGGGGGCGACGCGGGGGACGACCGTCACGCCGTTGCCGAAGGGCAGCACGTCGAGCGTGTTGGCGCGGGAGATGTCGCCCGGGACGACACCACCCACGGGCAGCACGTCTCCTGCGTTCTGGCGAATGCCGCCGCTGTTCTGGAGGGCGATCACGGGGTTGGCGCTGCCCCGGGCGGGCAGGCCGAGGTCCGCGGCGTATCGATCGAAGCTCGCGAGCATGGCATCGGTCACGAGGTTGCCGGCGTTGGTGCCGCGCGTGCGAACACCGCGGGACACGTCCAGCAGCACCTCGGTGGTCGCGACGCGGGTCGCGGCGAGGCCGGCGAGGCACTCGATGACGGGCGCCTCGATGGACTGCACGAGGGCGGCGTCCTTTTCGACCGCAGCAGTGAAGCCGGCAGCCGTGGCCGCGTCCAACGCGGGGACGACGGGCCGAGGGTAGCTCGTCTCGCGGACGATGCCGGTGACCTCACCCCCGTCGTCGAACTGGACATCGAGCCGGCCGACGTACTTGTAGTTCCCGGGGGCGGTCACGACGTAGACCGTGCGGCCATCGGCATCGTCGACCTCCATGGGGTAGGCGCCGCCGGGCTCGGCACGCTCACCGGGCACCACCTGCAGGGAGGCGTCAACGGCGGGGCTCTGCAGCAGGTCGCTGCCGCCGCCCGCCACGGCCACATCGACGCCGCTCAGGAGACCGACGAACTGCACGTCGTAGTCGATGCCCTGGAGGTGGCTGACGAAGATGATCTTGTTGACCCCCCGGTCGAGGAGCCGGTCGATCTCGGCTTGCACGGCCGCGGCGGTCGTGGCGAAATCGGGCGTCACGGCCACCTTCCGCGGGATGGAGACGACGGACAGCGTCGGCGTGGTGGCGCCGACGACTCCGAAGCGAGCGCCCGTGGCGTCATCGGTCACGATCATCGAGCGGGCGAGGACGCGGCCGTCCTCCGCAGCGTCCTCGATGAGGCCGTCGGCGTCGACGAGGTCATCGAACCCGGGCTCGGCCGAGAAATCGAGGTTGGCGCTCAGGAACGGCTGTCCGTCGAAGGCGCGGATGAAGCGCTCGAGGAAGTCCGGGGTCAGGTCGAACTCGTGGTTGCCGAGGATGTGGGCGTCGTAGGGGATGGCGTTCTGGGCCACGGCGTCGAAGAGCGGGTTGCCCTCCTTCCGGCCGCAGATGAAGGTCGCGCTGGCGAGGTAGGAATCCCCGGCATAGACGTTGACCACGGCGTTCCCGCTGGCCCGCGCCTGCGCGATCTCGCGTTCGACCACGGCCTTGTAGGCGGCGATGCCACCGACGGCCACCGACGTGCTGGAGCCCTCGACGTCGACCACGTTGGTCAACGGCAGGAGGGAGGACTCGCCGTCGTTGTTGTGCAGCAGGGTGAGGGTGACGGGCCCGTCGCTCTCGGCCGCCGCGACGGGTACGCCCGCCAGAACGACGACTGCCAGCCAGAGCGCCAAACCTCGAAGGAGCAGCACGAGGGGTCGAGGATACCGCACGGCGTGCGGCGACCCGGAGCCGGGCTCAGGGGTCGATGCGCTCCATGACGATGTGGCGCAGGCCCCACTCAACGGGGCCGACGGCGGTTTGGCCGGATGCGATGGCGGCCAGGCTGCCGTCGAGGTCGTCGATGTCTGAAGGGGCGAAGTTGCGCCGGACGAAGTCGTTGTGCCTCCACACGCCCAGGTTCATATGGAACATCGCGGCGGCACGGTCGGCGGGAACGGGGACACTCTGCACGTTGCTGGCACGGCGCTTCAGCGAGGGAGGGTCGAGGATGGCATCGAGCACGGGGCCGATGTAGAGGGAGTTGCCCTGTTCGGTCAGCATCGCCTGATTGATCTCCATGTACGCAGTGAACACGGGGTGGGGCGTTTCGATGTACTCGACCTCTTCGATGAGCAGGCGTCCGCCCACTTCGAGCTGCCTGCCCCACAATTCGACGACGGCCTCGGGGCGCTGCAGGTGGGTCAGCTCAAAGCGGCTGAAGAGCAGGTCGTAGGGGCCGCAAGGGAAGGGGCCAGTCGTGATGTCGTGGAGGCGGAACGAGACCGTTTCGGAGGCAGTGGGACGCGCGAGGTCGAGGAAGCTGTCCGAGTTGTCCAGGCCCGTCGTGTGGGCGGCTTCCAGGGTGCCGGCCAGCAAGTGGGTCGAGTAGCCGGGCCCGCAGCCGAGGTCCGCGGCCAGTCGCAGTCCCGTGTGAGCAGCCTCGACCAGAAACGTGCGTGAGGACTGAGCGAAGGTCTCGGCGAGCAGCGCGAGCCGCCGGGCGGCCAGGTCAGTGTCTCCGAAGGCGTAGGTCATCTCAGAGTGCCTGGTCGGCGACGCTTATCTTTAGTCTGGTGGAGGGGGCAGGATTCGAACCTGCGTACCGCTCTGCGGGGCAGATTTACAGTCTGCTGCCTTTAACCACTCGGCCACCCCTCCACCTGGTAAGCCCAGGAGGGGACTCGAACCCCTAACCTGCTGATTACAAATCAGCCGCGCTGCCAGTTGCGCCACCTGGGCAGGGGGTCGACCCCACCTGCCGGGGGCCGTGTGTCACCGCTTTTGACGGCGGCGGCCCTGCGAGTATCGCCCCGCGCTCCCTCACCCGCAAACAGAATGGCCTCGCGCTGACATTCGGGTATTGGCCTTCCCGTGTCCGGCCGCCAGCCTCCCGCGAAACCTATTCGTGGAGGAACGCGATGAGCGAGGAACCGGCAATCGGCGGCGAGGACACTCCGGCCAGCGGCGCGGAGGAGCAGCCCGAGCCCGTAATCGGCGCAACCGACGGCGAGGCCCCCGCCCGCGACGCGAGCGAGGCGGAGTTGGCAGAAGTCCTGCGCGAGACCCTGCTCGCCGCGCACGACGACCTCACGCCGGACGACCTGCCGGGCGAGAGCGTCACCGAGGTGCGGGAGCGCTACGTGGCCGCCCGAGAGCGTCTTGAGCGCGAGGCGCAGGAGGCGAAGGTCCCCGCGGGCGCGCCGGGGCGGTTCGCCCCCGCGCCGACCAGCGCCTTCGAGAAGATCCGCGAGGGGCTCACGCGGCTGAACGCGTAGCCACCCCGGTCGACGGCGGGAAGGCGCGAGGCTAGCCTGACCCGCGGCCGTGACCCGCACTATCGACATTGTCGACTACGACCCAGCCTGGCCCGAGGCCTTCGCCGCTATCAGCCGCGCGGTGGCGGCCGCCCTCGGTCCGCTTGCGCTTCGAATCGAGCATGTCGGCAGCACCTCGGTACCCGGCCTCAGCGCCAAGCCGATCATCGACCTCGACGTGGTCATTGAGTCGCCTCGCGTGCTGCCGCTCGTCGTGGAGGCGCTGGGCACGCTGGGCTACGCCCACGAGGGGGACGGCGGCATCCCCGGCAGGGAGGCCTTTCGCCGCGCGGGAGCCACGGTCCCGGCCGACGGCTCGGGACAGGCGTGGCCCGCCCACCACCTGTACGTCTGTCCCAGCGACGGCGAGGAGCTGCGGCGGCACCTGCGCTTCCGCGACTACCTCCGCAGCCACCCCGAGGCCGCCGCCCGGTACGAAGCGCTCAAGCGCGACCTCGCGGAGCGCCACCCGAACGACATCGACTCCTACGTGCAAGGGAAGTCGGCGTTCGTCGAGCGCATCCTCGCAGTCGACGGCGGGGAAGCGCGGGGCTAGCATCGGCGGCAGGGGGAGACGATGAACGTTGCCATCCTCGGCCTCGGACGCTTCGGCACGCAGCTTGCGCGCGAACTCGCCGCACTCGGCGTCGACGTGCTCGGCGTCGACCGCGAAGGGGCGCGCGTGAACGAGATCGTCGAGACGATCCTGCTGGCCGCCGAGGGGAACGTCGAGGAGGTCGAGTTCCTCGAGTCGCTCTCGCTGCACAACTACGACTCGGTGGTCGTGGCGATCGGCAGCGACGTGGCCACGAGCGTGCTCGTGACGCTCACGCTGAAGCAGCGCCTGCGCCTGACCCACGTGGTCGCAAAGGCGAGCACGGGCGAGCACACCCGCGCCCTCGAGCTGGCCGGCGCCGACGTGCTCGTGAACCCGGAGCGGGAATCGGCCCAGCGGCTGGCGCACACGCTCGGCAGCAGCGACATCACCGACTACATGTCCCTGGGCGGGGCGCAGGGCATCGCGCGCGTGCGGGCGCCCTACTCAGCCACGGGACACGCCATCGGCGACCTCGACATCGCGGGGCGCTACAACGTGTTCCTGCTGGCTCGCCTGCGCGACACCTCGGTCACGTTCAACCCGGACCTGGAAGAGACGGTGCAGCAGGGCGACTTCTGGATCGTGGCGGGTCGCGACGACCACCTGCGCGATCTGCAGCAGTAGCGCCGGCCCGCGCCGGTTCCGGGGCACGAAAAACCGCCCGCGTTTCTGCGGGCGGTTTTGCTATCCCGGCGGAAAGGAGGAAACGCCGGGGTCTCACTCCGGGAGCGGCCTAGGCCGCCCGGGTCATGCGGTGCTCCTCGTTGGTGATGAAGTCACTCTCGGAGAGCCAGTTCTTGAACTCCTTCACGGCGCCACACTCGTAGCAGCGGCCAAGGCTGACAGGCCCCGACGGCTCGTCGATGCGCCAGCGGTGGAAGTGCTGGGGCTTCGCTGCGGTGTGTTTGGTGCTGCGCTTGTTCATGACCGTACCTCCGTGGTTGACGTCGAAGGGCTCAAGCCCTACGCTCCTAAAGAAGAACCTCCGCTACTATGTTTTCCGAAGTTCTAGCACAAGTGTAGCAGGAGCGCGGAAAGCGTCAAGTGGTGGTTCCCGAGGCCCTTCCCCGGGCCTTACCATGGAGATGAAGGCTTCCATGGCCCGATCGAACGGCAACGGCACCTCTCGCAAGTACGGCCACGCGTGTCTGATCGCGCAGTCCCTTGATGTGCTGGGCGATCGCTGGACGCTCCTCCTGCTGCGGGACCTGATGACGGGGCTCACGCGCTACACCGACATCCTCCAGAACTGTCCGGGCCTCTCGCCCAACGTCCTCGCCGACCGGCTGAAGATGCTGGAGCGCGAGGGGCTCGTTCACCGTCACTACGAGCGCGGCCTCCCGCCCCGCGTCGAGTACACACTTACCGAGAAAGGATGGTCCGTAAGGCCCATCCTTCTTTCGTTGGTGGAGTGGGGCATGACCTACGCCAACCGCTTCACCCGCGAATCCGTCGGAGACACCGTCCCGACGGATTTTGCTGTGCGGATGGTGCCCACCTTCGCGTTCCAGCCCGAACTCGCGGAGGGCGTGCACGTCTCCCTGATGCTCGAGATCGACGACTGCGAGGGCTGTAGCGCCTGGACGTTCCAGATCGACGACGGGCGCCTCATCCCCCAGCGCGGCGGCGCCCCCTCGGACCTGCACTTCCGCACGGACACGCGGGGCTTCTTCCGTTTCTTCCGCGGGACCGACCCCGGCGACTGCGGGGAGCTGCGGGGCCCGGTCGAGCTGGCGAAGTCGTTCCAGAGCTGCTTCGAGCTCGCGCCCCCGGTCCCGGTGGAGGCGTAGCGGCCACCCCCTCCCCCTCCACCGCCGGCCTGAGCCCAGCACACCAGCAGCCCTACTCCGTCACCACCTCCAGGGTGGCGTGACCGAAGAGAACGGCGAAGCGGCGGCACCAGACGACCGCGCTCTTGAACTCGTCGATGTCGATATCGGAGGGGATCTCGTAGTTGAAGGCGCCGTCGGTGGCCTTCAGATCGCCGAGGTTGATGGCCTCCTCCTCCCAGCCGTCGGGGTTGCGGGAGAGGTAGACGAACAGGTCGGGGCCGTTGCGTACGGAGAACTCCTCGACGCGCAGGATGTAGACGCCGGGCTCGGTCTCGATGATGAACGCCTTGCCCTCCGCGAAGTGGAAGTCGTCGGAGCCCTGCCATTCGCCGAAGGCGACGAGTTGCGCGCCTCCGTCGCTCTCGCCGTCCTCTGAAGGCGCCGCCGTTGCGGCGGCGGTCGCGGCTGTGGTGGCGGGTGCGGTCGCGGCGGGGGTCTCCGCCGCAGAGGTTGGAGATGCCTCGTCGGCAGAGTCGGGCGGCGATGTGGCTGTGGCGACGGGCGTACTGGCGGAGACTGCGGACCGGTCGAACTCGGGAGCGGCCTCCTCGAGGAAGCTGCGCTCCCAGAGCGGCGACAGCAGGTACCAGCCAACGGGAATCGCGATCGCGAGCAGGGGGATGCCGATGCCGGCGGTGATGTACTTGTGGTCGATCAGGGGGCGGTAGAGGCGCAGGCGCCAGGCGGCCGCGAGCGCGCCGACGATAAGGACGACGATGATCGGCAGGATGATCCAGCGGTTGGGATAAATGAATTCAGAGCCGAAGCGTTCAAGTTCACCGAAGAATTCTTCCATCTCTCTCTTCCTCGGAATCCAGTCTAGCGGGGCAGCCGCGAAGCCCCCTGTCGCGCGTCTTTACCTTACGAGACGCCCTTGCCACGCGCTTTACAACCGCCTAGAAGAGGGATGGCCCGGGCTTGCGGGCGGGGAGCGCGCGATGAAGCCGGTCGTCGACCACACCCTCTGCGAGGGCCACGCCCGCTGCGAGGAGACCGTGCCCCAGGTGTTCCAGGTGGACGACGACGACAAGAGCCAGGTGCTGGTCGAGGTCGTCCCCGAGGAGCTGCGCGACCGCGTCGAGGTGGCCGTGCGGGTCTGCCCGCGGCAGGCGATCAGCCTGGAGGAAGGGTCATGACCAGCGGCGTTCCGACACGGGACGGCGAGGCCCTCAGCCTCGACACGCTCTCCATCACCGATACGCAGCGCTACGTCGACCGGGGCTACCCGTGGGCGGAGTGGGACCTGCTGCGCCGCGAGGCGCCGGTCTACTGGTACGACCGCCCCGGTGTCGACCCGTTCTGGGCGCTGACGAGGTACGAGGACACGCTCACGATCTCGAAGCGGTCGGACATCTTCATCAGCTCGGACCGGCTGCGCATCTTTCCGAGCACGCAGGAAGAATTCTCGCGGCGGCGCAAGGAGGAGCTGATCGCGCGCTTCGGCCCCGAGCGGGCGCGGCGCCACTACACGCTCAGCTTCATCGACATGGACGACCCGGAGCACGCCGCCTACCGCAATCTGACCAACCGCAGCTTCACGCCCCGCGCCATGCGCCTCCTGGAGGACCACATCGCCGAGTTGGCGGAGGCCTACGTGAGCGGCTTCGCCCGGCACCTGGTGAGCACCGTCGCCGAGCAGGGCGAGTGCGACTTCGTGCACGACCTCGCGGTGAAGCTGCCGATGGCGGCCATCTTCGAGATGCTCGGCTTCCCCCGCGAGGACTGGGACGAGCTCTTCGGCATCCGCGAGGTCCAGTTCGGCTCCGACCGCGAGCTCGCCCTCTCGGGGCTCACGGCCGAGGAGCTGCACGAGGAGCGGCAGAAGGCGAACAAGGCCGCGACCGAGTACGGCTTCGCCTTCATCGAGGCGCGCAAGGCGGCGGGCGCCCCGAGCGACTGCCTCGTCGACGTGCTCCTGCGCGCCGAGCTGGACGGCCGCACGCTCGAGGACGACGAGATCAACTCCTACATCAACCTGCTCGTGGCGGGCGGCCTGGAGACGACGCGGAACGCGACCACCGGCGGGGTGCTGGCCCTGATGGAGCACCCCGAGGAACGCGACCGGCTGGTGGCGAACCCGGAGCTCCTGCGCACGACCGTCGAGGAGATCCTGCGCTGGACCTCGCCCGTGATTCAGTTCGCGAGGGTGGCCACGGAAGACTTCGAGCTGCGCGGCCACACGATCCGCGCGGGCGAGACGGTGGCGATGTGGTACCCCTCGGCGAACCGCGACGAGGCGGCCTGGGACGACCCCTACCGCTTCGACATCACGCGCGACCCGAACGACCACCTCTCCTTCGGCGGCTTCGGCGCGCACTTCTGCCTGGGCGCGAACCTGGCCCGCTGGGAGCTGCGAGGCATCTTCAAGGAACTGCTGCCGCTGCTGCCGGAGATGGAGCTCGACGGACCGCCGTTCCGCCAGGACAGCCTGCACGTGGGCGGCATCGTCAAGATGCCGGTGCGCTACCGCCCCGTCCCCGCCGCCTGACCGCGTGAGCGCCGACGCCGGCGAGTACACGTTCCGCGAGGTCGACGCGTCCCGCTGGGACGACTTCGAGGGGCTGTTCGAGGCGCGTGGCGGGCCGAAGTACTGCTGGTGCATGGTCTTCCGCGCGCCGCCCGGCCAGTCGCACGCACCCGACAAGGCCGCGAAGAAGGCGGAGATGCAGCGCCGCGTGCTCGCCAGCGAGCCGGTCGGCATCCTCGCCTACGACGGTGATGAACCGGTGGCCTGGTGCTCGATCGCGCCCGTCAGCACGTTCCAGCGGCTCGGGAAAGACATCGATACCGAACGCGAGGGCGTCTGGTCGCTGACCTGTTTCTTCGTGCCGAGGCGGCTGCGGGGGCAGGGGCTCTCGCGACGCCTCCTGCAGGCGGCCATCGACCACGCGCGCGCCCGCGGCGCCGGCACACTCGAGGCGTATCCGGTCGACCCGGACTCGCCCAGCTACGGCTACCTGGGGCGCGTCCCCATGTTCCTGGCGGCGGGGTTCGAGGAGGTGGGGAGGCTGGGGACGCGTCGCCACGTCATGCGCCTCTCGCTCGGGTAGGGTTCGCCGGATGCGCGCCCCCTTCAACGCCCTGGTCATCCCCTTCTACCGCGCGCCCGAATCCGAGACGCTCTATTGCGTGCTCCGTCGGGCCGACGCGGGCTTCTGGCAATGGGTCGCCGGGGGCGGGGAGGACGCGGAGATGCCGGTCGAGGCCGCGATCCGCGAGACGCGCGAGGAAACGGGCATCGAAGGCCAGCTGTACGCCCTCCAGTCGCAGGCGCGGGTTCCGGTGACGTCGTTCGCGGCCCGGAAGGACTGGCCGGACGACCTCTACGTCATCCCCGAATACCACTTCGCCGTCGAGGCGCCGGCGCCCGAAGCGCGCCTGTCGGCTGAGCACACGGCCTGCGAGTGGCTCCCCTACGAGGACGCGTTCGACAAGCTGCGCTGGCAGAGCAACCAGACGGCGCTCCAGGAGCTCGCCGAGCGCCTGTCCCGGGACGACCTGGTGCCAGCCTGACGCGATCGCCCCAGAGAGGTCAGCGCCGGCGCGCGAGGGTGATAATCTCCGGGCTCTCGTCCACGAGCGGACTGCGATCCCAGTCTCCGAACTGCTCCTCGACGACGAAGCCGGCATCACCGAGGAACTCCAACAGCCGGTCAGCTCCCAGGAAGCGGAGAGTGCTACGACTCGTCTCAGGCTGGGTCCAGGCGTCGCTCGAATAGGTCGCGGTGAACCGGACGATGTCGCCGTCAACCGGACTCTCCACCCGCACAGCGCGCTGCACACGGTTTCCGTTGCCATCAACGAACTCCGCGCCGTGCTCCGGCGTCCATTTCTCCCAAGCCCGGGCGGCAGGGTTCCGGGTCTCGAAGGCGAAGAGACCGCCAGGGGTAAGGGCCGAGTACACCGAGGCGAGCGACGCACGGACCTGCTCATCCTCCACAAGCACCTGAAATGCGTGGCCGGTCATCACGGCAAGGTCGAACTCGCGGGCCCACGCGGCCGAGCCCAGATCGCCGTGGACCCAATCGACGTCGGACCTCTTGCGCGCGATTTCGAGCATCCCGGCTGCCGGATCGAGTCCCGTGAGGCGTCCGCCATGACCGCTCTCGCGGGCCCAGTGCAGGAGCGCACCCGTTCCACAACCGATGTCGACGACAGCCCCCGCTGCCATGATCAACGGTAGGTAGAACCGATAGTCCTCGCGGGCCTCACGCCCGAACTGCGGATCGTAGAGCGCGGCAAGGTGCGGCTCAGAGAATTGCCTGTCGACCACCGGTGAAGCTTCCACCTTCGTCCGCGTTGCGGCCAGGACCGCTAGAGCCCCTCGTTGATCTCCGCGATGCCGAGGTCGAAGTACTCGTTCAGGTTGGTGACCGTGCCCGCCAGGAGCAGGGCGCCGAGGGCGATCAGCATGGCCGCGCTCGCGACCTCCACGGCCGGCATGAAGCGCTGCATCTTGCGCACGGCCTTGGCGGCGTCGCCCACGGCGAGGCCGGCGAGCAGGAAGGGAATCCCCAGCCCCGCCGAGTAGAAGGCCAGCAGGTACGTGCCAGTGGCGGCGTCGCCGGAGGTGGCGGCCAGCGTCAGGATGAAGCCGAGGACCGGTCCCACGCAGGGCGACCAGCCGACGGCGAAGCCGCCGCCCACCATCGCCGAGCGCGTGTAGCTGACACTGCGGGAGCCACCGAAGTCGGCCTTGAAGGTGCGCTGCAGCAGGTTGAACTGGATGTAGCCCGAGTATTTTGCCCAGGCGACCAGCCCCCCGAGGCCGAGCAGCGCCATCCGCCAGGGCTCGTCGCGCAGCTCGGCGAACTCGACGATGCCGAAGAAGGCCGCGGCCGTGACCGCCAGCGCCAGCGCCGACACCAGCGGCGGCTTGCGCGTGAAGGTTGGGATGAGGAGCGAGCCGAGAACGATCAACAGCACGCCCGCGGCCGTCTCCATCTCGGGCTGGTAGTCGAGCAGGGCGAATCCGAAGAGGCCGGCGCTCGCGCCCAGCGCCATGAAGACCAAGCTCAGGCCGATGACGAAGGCGGCGGCGTGGCCAAGCGTCCTGCTGCGCCTCGCGCGGATCTCGCCGCCCTCGACGGTCGCGCCGGCCAGGTTGGTGATGTAGATGGGGACAATCGGGAGCACGCAGGGCGAGAGGAACGAGAGCACGCCCGCGGCGAAGGCGATGAACGGTCCCCCCGCACCCCTGAGGGTTTCGCGTGGGTCGACCTCGACGCCGCCGACGGTGAAAACGAGGAACGGCGCAGCGATCAGGGCTGCGAAGGCGAGGTAGAGCACCCACGCGCGGCTGCCGCGTCCCGGCGTGCCCAGCCTGGCCGTTTGCGCCACCACTTCCTCCCCTGCGAGCCATTATGGCCCGCGCACCTTCCCGTGCCAGACGTGGAAGGTAAAGGCAGTCCGGCTACTCAGCCGCGAGGTCGACGGTCTCGGTGCCGAGCGTGACGGCGTTCCCGCCGTTCTCCCACGTGTGGATGCTGTAGACGGCGACCGTGGGGTCGCCCTCTTCGCTGAAGTTGATCGGGCCACTCACGCCGCTGTAATCGATGTCCTTGCCTTCGTCGATGAGGGCGGCGCACTCGCCGTAGCTGGTGCACTCCTCGCCGTCGTGGGTCAGGCCGGCGAGCGCGGCCATCATCGCCTCGCCGTCGCTGGGGTCGCCGACGAGGCGAGCGGCCAGCGCCAGCAGGATGACGCAGTCGTAGGCCTCGGCGCCGTAGGCGAGGTAGTCGCCTGCGCGCTCGGTCAGCCGCTCCTTGAAAGCGCTCGTCCCCTTGGCCGTTTGCGAGATACCCCGCATCCCGTCGAGGACGGAGGGGTTGGAGGCGTCCACGCTCTCCCAGAGGGTGGGACTGTAGAGCCCGGTGGCGGCGAACTGCCGCTCGGGGCCGATGCCCGACTCGATCAGCTGGCGCACGGTCTCGGAGCCGTCGCTGCTGAAACCGAGGTTGATGACGATGTCCGGGGCGTAGTTCACGACCTGCGCCACCTCGGCGCTGTAGGAGGCCGTCTCGGGGTCGTACAAGACGGAGAAGGTGTTCGCCCCGAGCTTGTCGAACTCGTCCACAAGGAGCCTCTCGAGCGCGTTTCCCCACGCGTCCGCGCGTCCGATGATGGCAATGCGGGTGGCGCCTCCGGACACGACCACGTCGGCGATGATGGGGGCCATGGCGGTGTCGGGCGGAACCGTGCGGATGTAGTAGGCGGCGTTCTCCTGCCCCGTGAACACCGGCGAGGTGTTCGAGGGTGAGCACTGCGGCACTTGCTCGTCGAACAGCGTCTGGATGAACGCCTGGGAGACGGCCGAGGCGGCCGCGCCGACGATGACGTGCGCACCCTCGCCGAGCAGGCGGCGGGCGCCCTCGAGGCCGGTGGCGGGGTTGGTAGCGGAGTCCGCGAGCGAGAACGTGACCTCGCCGCCCTGGGCGTTCACGTCCTCTACCGCCAGGCGCGCGGCCGCGATGATGGGCACGCCGAGGAACGCCAGCGAGCCGGTTTCTGGAAGCACCGCGCCGATGTGCAACGTCACTGGCGCAGCGGCGGCCTCAGTCGCGGCCGTCGCCGGCGTCGCTTCCGGGCTGGGGGTGGGCTCCTCCTCCCCGTTGCCGCCGCACGCCGCAACCACCAGCGCCAGGAGCAGCGCCGCCGCGCATGTCCGTGCCATTAACCTCACCTGGGCCTCCTGATGGTTCGCTAATCTATGGCTAATCTATGCCGGACGGAGGTACCGCGCTGTAAGCCCGCACGATACCGGAGCGCTCCCGCCCGCCGCGCCCTTCTCCGCTAGACTGCGCGACCAACGGAGGTGACGTGTGAACGAGTTTCGAGGCAAGACGGCGGTTGTGACGGGAGGCGCCGGCGGTATCGGCCGGGCCATGGCCCTCACCTTCGCCGATGAGGGCATGAACGTCGTCATCGCCGACGTGGATATGGAGATGGCGGCGAAGACGGCCGCCGAGATTGAGGCCAAAGGCGTGCGCTGCATCACCGTGCAGACGGACGTCGCCGACCGCGCCTCGGTGGGCAACCTCGCCGACCGCGCCTTCGACGAGATGGGCGGCGTGCACATCCTCTGCAACAACGCCGGCGTCGTGTCGATGGGCCCGGCTCACATGCTGAGCGACTCGGACTGGGACTGGGTGATCGGCGTCGACCTGCTCGGGGTCATCTACGGGATCCAGGCTTTCCTAAAGCGAATGGTCGACCAGGACGAGGAGTGCCACATCGTCGGCACCGCCTCCATCGCGGGGCTGGTGGCGCACCAGGGCATCGCGCCCTACAACGTCGCGAAGTTCGGCGTGGTCGCACTCACGGAGACGCTGCGCGTTGACCTGGCGGACACGAAGGTGAGCGCATCGGTGCTGTGCCCGGGTGGCGTGCGCACGCGGATCATGGAATCCGACCGCAACCGCCCGCAGGACATGGGCGGCCCCGGCGACTTCGAGGCGCGGGCGGGCGCGATGCCTCCCGAGCCCATCGACCCCATGATCGTCGGACGGCGGGTGCTCGACGCGATCAAGGCGGACGCGCCCTACATCGTCACGCACAAGGAACAGAAGGCGATGGTCGAGGGCCGCTTCAACCCGATCCTGGAGGCGTTCGACCGTCTGTAGTTAGCGCCCCTTGAACTCCGGCTCGCGGCGCTCGACGAAGGCGGCGGCGGCGTTCTTGAAGTCGTCGGTCTTCGAGGCGGCAATCATGTTGCCTGCCTCGAAGGTGAGCGTCTCCGCGAAGGTGTGCGTCGCGCCGTAGGCGAAATTGCGCTTCATGCGGGCGAAGGCGGCGGTGGGGCCGGCGGCGAGCTTCGTCGCGAGGGCCATGGCTTCGTCGCGCAGCGCGCCGTCCGGGATGACGCGATTGACGATGCCGAGGCGCAGGGCCGTGGCGGCGTCGATCTGGGAGCCGAGGAGGTAGAGCTCCTTCGCCTTCGCCACCCCCACGATCCGCTCCAGCTGCCAGCTCCCGCCGAAGTCGCCCGTGAGGCCGACGCGACCGAAGGCGGTCACGAAGCGCGAGCTCGCGCCCGCGAGCCGGATGTCGGCGGCGAGCGCGAGAGAGAAACCGGCGCCCGCGGCGGCGCCGTTGACGGCCGCGATGGTGGGCTTTGGCATCTCCGCGAGCAGCCGCGAGATCTCTTCGAAGCGGCGAAGGACGGCGGTGCTGCCGAGGGGGTCGAGCCCGTCGCCCGCGCCGATGCTCTTGAGATCGCCGCCCGAGCAGAAGGCGCGGCCGGCGCCCGTCACCACCACGCAGCGCACCCCCTCGTCGTCCGCCGCCTCCTGGCCGCGGGCGACAAGCGCATCGAGCAACTCGCCGCTCATGGCGTTGAGGGCGTCGGGGCGGTTGAGGGTGATGACGCCAACGGCGCCGGCGGGCTCGTAGCGCACGGTCTCGGACATGGGGAGGGCCTCCTTCGGGCAGGGGAGGCCATTCTAGCGCGCGGGCCGTTTACTCCCGCCAGGCGATATCTACCTCGCCGAAGCGCACGGTGTCGCCCTCGGCGACACCCTCGCGTCGCAGGGCGCGGGCCACGCCCCAGCGTGTCAGGCGGCGGTCGACCTCGTCGCGGGCGCCCTCCATCTCGAAGTCCATCATTTCGATGAAGGTCACGACCCGCTGGCCCTCCACGGCGAACAGCCCGGGCCCCTTCCGCACGACGGTGAAGCGCTCCTCGGGCTGGGGGCGGACGACGGGCAGGACCTCGGGGGGACGCGAGGCGGCGCGCTCGCGCTCCTCGCTGACGAGCGCCATCAGCTCCGCGACAAGCGCATCCGTGCCCAGCCCCGCCTGCGCCGAGATGGTCGCGACCGGAGCGCCGATGTGGGCCTCGAGCGTGTCGGCGGCGTCGCGTGCGATCTCCTCGTCGAGGTCCGACTTGGTGACGGCCACGACTCGGGGGATGTCGGCGAGCAGGTTGTCGTAGGTGCGCACCTCGGTCTCGATGAGCTCATAGTCCGTCACCGGGTCGATAGAGCTGCAATCGACGACGTGCAGCAGGACACGGCAGCGGCGCACGTGCTTCAGGAACTCGAAGCCGAGGCCGTAACCCTCGCTTGCGCCCTCGATGAGCCCGGGCAGGTCGGCCAGGGTGAAGCGCTCGTAGCCGACCCCGACGACGCCAAGCATCGGCTCCAGTGTCGTGAACGGGTACTCGGCGATCTTCGGCTTGGCGTGGGAGACGGCCGCGAGGAGGGTGGACTTGCCCGCGTTCGGGAGGCCCAGCAGGCCGACATCGGCGAGCAGGCGTAGGTCCAGACGGAGTGCGACGGATTCGCCGGCGTGGCCGCGCTGCGAGTAGTGCGGGGACTGGTTCGTGCTCGTGGCGAAGCGCTTGTTCCCCCAGCCGCCACGCCCACCCCAGGCGACGAGCGCGGTTGCTCCCGGCTCGGCCAGGTCGGCCAGCGGCTCACCGGTCTCGTCCTCGAAGGCGATCGTCCCCGCGGGAACGTCGAGTGTCAGGTCGTCGCCCTGGGGACCGGCCTTGAGCTTGGGGCCGCCGGGGCCGCCGTTCCCCGCGCGGAAGCGGCGGCGGCTACGGAACTGCTCCAGCGTGTACACATCGTCGACCGCGCGCAGGTAGACCCTGCCCCCACGCCCTCCATCGCCCCCATCGGGACCACCGAGGGGCACGAACTTCTCCCGGTGGAACGTCGCTGAGCCGTCCCCGCCGGTTCCTCCTTCCACCGTGATCAGCACGCTATCGAACATCGGAACCGATCCTAGCCAAGTTAGTAGTGGAGAGGATGGTGGTGACGGTGGGCGGTACGGGATCGTGCGGGTGTACGCGAATGAGCCTGCCAGAGCGTGCCTGGTAGGGCCCCGGTCTGGTGCGGGTGCTGCACGGAACTTCGTGTGGTCCGGTGTGCGGGTTCGGAGCCGGCGGAGCAAGGACGCAGGGAGCCGCCAGGAGCCGAACGTGGTTCCGCACGAGAGCCGCCGGGTTTCCGAACGGGGCTACTTGCCGCCCGCGGGCTGCGGTGCGGCGTCGCCGAGGTCGCCTACGTCCCCGCGGCGGCGGCGGATGACGGCCTCGTCCTCGCCGAGGGAGGCGTCCTGCTCCTGCTCGTAGGTCATCTTGTAGAGGCGCGCGTAGACGCCGTCCCTGGCGAGCAGCTCGTCGTGTGTCCCGATCTCGACCATGCGTCCGTTCTCGAGGACGACGATGCGGCTGGCCTCGCGGATGGTCGAGAGGCGGTGGGCGATGACGAACGAGGTCCGGTTCTGCAGGAGGTTACGCAGGGCGCGCTGGATGATGACCTCGGTCTGCGTGTCCACGTAGGCCGTGGCCTCGTCGAGGATGAGGATGCGGGGGGCGGCGAGCACGGCGCGGGCGAAGCTGAGGAGCTGGCGCTGGCCCACGGAGATGTTCTGGCCGCGCTGGTGCAACTCGTGGTGGTAGCCGCCGGGCAGGCGCGCGATGAAGTCGTGGGCGCCGACCGCCCTCGAAGCCTCCTCGATCTCCGCGTCGGTGGCGCCGGGCTTCCCGTACTCGATGTTCTCGCGGATGGTGCCGCTAAAGAGGTAGGGCTGCTGCAGGACCACGCCCATGAACTGGGTGAGCGAGCGGCGCTTGATGTCGCGCACGTCGTGCCCGTCGATGCGGATGGAGCCGTCGGAGACGTCGTAGCCGCGGCTGATGAGGGTCGTGATGGTGGTCTTGCCTGAGCCGGTGTGCCCCACGAGCGCGATCGTCTCCCCGGGTTCGACGTGGAGCTCGAAGTCCTGGAGCACGGGCACGCCCTCGACGTAGTGGAACTGGACGTCGTCGAAGTCGACGCGGCCCTCGACGTCGGTGAGCTCGATGGCGTCGTCGCGGTCACGGATGCGGGGGACGGTCTCGAGCACCTCGAAGATGCGTTGGCCGCCCGCCATGGCGCGCTGCAGCATCGTGTACTGCATCACCAGGTCACGAATGGGCTCGAAGAAGCGGAGGATGAGGAGGATGAAGAGGACGATGGCGCCCACGATGGCGGCGGCTTCGTCCCGGTCGATGGCGCCGGAGGCGAGGGCGCGCCAGCCGGCGGCGATGAGCACGGCCGCCGTCGAGATGGCGATACAGAGCTCGATGAGGGGCACCACCACCGCCGTGAGTGTTCCCGCCCAGATGTTGGCGTTGCGGTTCTCCTGGTTCATGACGTCGAACCGCTTGGCGTTCTCGTCCTCCCGGTTGAGGGATTGCACGGTGCGCACGCCGGCCAGGCTTTCGCCGAGGTTGCCGTAGAGCTCGCTGATGCGGATGCGGACGTTGATGAAGGCCTCGCGGGCGTAGCGGGCCCAGATGCTCAGCACGAAGATGAGCGGCGGCACCACGGCCAGCGTGTAGAGGGCCAACTCCCAGTCCGAGTTCATCAGCAGGGTGACCGCGATGGCGATACCGACGATGTCGGCGGCGAACGTGAGTGAGCCCGTGCTCAGGAGCTCCTGCATGACGGTCACGTCGCTCGTGAGGCGGGAGATCATGCGGCCCACCTCCATCTCGTCGTAGAACGAGAGGGAGAGGCCCTGCATGTGCTCGTACATCTCCGAGCGCAGCTCGTAGAGCATCTGCGTGCCGACGCGGGCCATGATGAGCTGCTGGAACATCCCCGCAATCCACCCGAGCAGGCCCAATCCGGCGAGCGTGCCCGCCCAGATGGGGATGCGGCCGGCGTCGCCCGCGAGCGCGTCGGCCGTGGCCTCGGCGATGAAGAAGGCGGGCACGTAAATGGAGACGGAGACCATGAGCATGCAGGCGAAGGCGAAGATCAGCGCCCGCCGCCGGTGCTTCAGGTGGGGGATCATCTTGCGGACGACCTCGGCGTCGTACGGCTTGCCGAGGTACTCCTCGTCCCAGCCATCGACCCCGCGGTTGCCGCGCATCATGCCGCGCTGGCCGCCGATGCCGGAGCTGTAACCGCCCGCGCCGCCGCCGCCCCACATGCCCATTAGGAAGCGCCTCCACTGCCGCCGGCGGGCTCGGCAAGCCCGGCGGGCTCCGGCTCGGACGCGGGCTCGGCGTCGTCCTGCGTAGCCGTGGCGCCGGCCATCTCGCCCAGCGCCTCTTCCTGGTCGCGCAGCTCGAGGTCGTAGATGGAGCGGTAGAGGCCCTCTTCCTCAAGCAGCTCGTCGTGCGTGCCTCGCTGGACGATCTCGCCCTGGTCGAGCACGAGAATCTCATCAGCGCGCATCACCGTGCGGAGGCGCTGGGCGATGACGAACGTCGTGCGGCCCTCCATCAGTGTCGCAAGCGCCTGCTGGATGAGGAACTCGGTCTGCGTGTCCACGCTCGCCGTCGAGTCGTCGAAGATGAGGACGCGCGGGTCGAGGAGGAGCGTGCGCGCGATGGCGACGCGCTGGCGCTGCCCGCCGGAGAGCGTGACGCCGCGCTCCCCCACCCACTCGTCGTAGCCGTAGGGCAGGCTCATGATGAAGTCGTGGATGCGGGCGGCCTTGGCGGCCGTCTCGATCTCTTCCTGCGTGGCGCCGGGCGCTCCGTAGGCGATGTTGTCCCGGATCGTGCCCACGAACAGGAAGACGTCCTGCTGCACGGCGCCGATGCTCGCCCGCAGGGAATCGAGCGTGAAGTTGCGGATGTCGACCCCGTCGATGGAGATGGAGCCCTTGGTCACGTCATAGAAGCGCGGCAGCAGGTTCACGACCGTGGACTTGCCGCTGCCGGTGGGCCCGAGCAGGGCGATGATCTTCCCCGGCGGCGCATCGATCTCGATGTCCTTGAGGACGGCGCTGACGTTGTCGTAGCCGAAGGAGACATTGCGGAAGCGGACATGGCCGCTGGGGGAGCTGAGGGGTGTGGCGCTCGGGCGCTCCTCTACGGCGGAGCGGGCGTCGAGCACCTCGAAGACGCGTGTGCCCGCGGCGATGGCGCGCGAGAAGGAGGTGATCATGAAGCCGAGCATGCGCACCGGCATTTGCAGCAGCTGCAGGGCTACGAGGAACAGGATGAGCTCGCCCGCGGCGAGGCTCCCCTGCGTGATGTACCAGGCGCCCACGCCCACGGTGGCCGCCACCTGGATGCCGGCCACGCCCTGCAGCAAGGGCGCGTGCCGCGCCATGAGCGTTGCCTGTGAGAGCTGGAGGTCGCGCTGCTCCTCGGCGGCGCGACCGAACTTGGCCGCCTCGACGGGCTCGCGGCTGAAGGCCTTGACCACGCGGATGCCGCCCAGGCCCTCGTCGGCGACCTCGGTCATGCGCGCCTCGCTCTGCTGGATCTCGACCCAGAGGGGGCGCATCACGCGCTGAACCGCCCAGGAGCGCCAGGCGATGATGGGCAGCGTGACGCAGCTCACGAGGGCGAGCTGCCAGTGGAAGAAGAACATCCCGCCCACGCCCACGATGATCATGAGGATGATCATCAGGAGCCGCAGCGAGGCCATCGACATGAACATGCGGATGGCCTCCACGTCCTGCGTGGCGCGGGACATGATCTGGCCGGTCTGCACTTTGTCGTGGTAGGCGTAGCTGAGCCGCTGCACGGTGTCGTAGATCTGGTTGCGCAGGTCGTAGGCGATGCGCTGGCCGAGGCTCTCGCTGATGAACGTCTGTGCGAAGGCGGAGATGCCGCGCGCGACCGCGAAGCCCACGACGAGCAGCGCCGCCAGGATGAGTGTGCTGCGGTCGCCCGTGAAGGTGATGGAGCTGCCCTCGCGCACCGGGTTGAGGCCGACATCGACCGCGATCTGGGCGAGGAAGGCGGAGCCCATGCCGAAGAGGGCCGCTCCGAGCATGGAGACAAGGCCAATAGCGAGCATCTTCCAGTAGGGGATGGCGTAGCCCCAGAGACGGAGGATGATGCGCAAGCCCGGCTCCCTTCGAAGCACTGACGCTACCACACCTTCACGCGAGGGTGAAATTTGGCGGGGGGACCACGGCGCCCCGGCGATCCCCCGCTAGCACTCTCGCCAGGAGAGTGCTAGCATGCTCGGCACGCTCATTTTCAAAACAGCGTTTGGAGGAAATCCGTGCCCGCAAAGACCGCAACCAAGACCGAGCTCGTGCCCCTGGCCGACCGCATCGTCGTAACTGCCCTCAAGCAGGAAGAAGAGACCGCCAGCGGCATCATCATTCCCGACACCGTGAAGGAGAAGCCGCAGCAGGCCGAGGTCATCGCCGTCGGCCCCGGCAAGCGCGACGAGCATGGCACGCGCCAGGCCCTCGACCTCGCCCCCGGCGACCGCGTTCTCTACGCCAAGTACTCCGGTACGGACGTGAAGCTCGACGGCATCGACTACATCGTCCTCGAAGAGAAGAACATTCTCTGCAAGCTCGTCTCCTAGGGCGGCGCGACAAAGAAGGAGCCTGATCCTATGGCCCCCAAGCATCTGCTCTTCGATGAGGCAGCGCGCCGCCAGCTGAAGGAGGGCGTCGACGCCCTCGCCGACGCGGTGAAGGTGACGCTCGGCCCGCGCGGCCGCAACGTCGTCATCGAGAAGAACTACGGCCCGCCCGTCATCACCAAGGACGGCGTGACCGTGGCCCGCGAGATCGAGCTCGCGGACGCCTTCGAGAACATGGGCACCCAGCTGGTGAAGCAGGTTGCCACCAAGACGAACGACATCGCCGGCGACGGCACCACGACGGCCACCGTCCTCGCCCAGGCGCTCGTGCGCGGCGGCGTGAAGGTGGTCGCCTCCGGCTCCCACCAGATGGGCATCCGCCGTGGTATCGAGGGCGCCCTCGACGTGGCGATCGACCACCTGCGCTCGCGCGCCGAGCCCGTGCTCAGCAAGCAGCAGATCCAGCACGTCGCCTCGATCTCGGGGAACGACCCCGAGATCGGCGAGATCATCGCGGACGTGATGGAGATGGTCGGCAAGGACGGCGTCATCACCGTCGAGGAGTCCCGCGGGATCAAGTTCGAGACGGAGTTCGTCGACGGCCTGCAGCTCGACCGCGGCTGGCAATCGGCCCAGTTCGTCACGAACGTGGACCGCCAGGAAGCCGTCATCGAGAACCCCTACATCCTCATCACCGACAAGAAGATCACGGCCGTCCAGGACCTGCTTCCCCTGATGGAGCAGGTCCTGCAGGTGACCAAGGACTTCGTCATCATCTCCGAGGACCTTGAGGGCGAGGCGCTCGCCACGCTCGTGGTGAACAAGATGCGCGGCACGATGAACGTGCTCGCGCTGCGCGCCCCCAGCTTCGGCGACCGGCGCACCGCCATCCTCGAAGACATCGCCATCCTCACCGGCGGCGAGATGATCACCGAGAAGACCGGCCGCCAGCTGCAGACCGCGACGCTGGCCGACCTCGGCCGCGCGCGCCGCATCGTGGCGAGCCGCGAGGCCGCGACCATCATCGAGGGCCAGGCCACCGATGAGGCGATCCAGGCCCGCATCAAGCAGCTGAAGGCGCAGATCGAGGACATCACCAGTGACTTCGACCGCGAGAAGCTGCAGGAGCGGCTGGCGAAGCTCGCCGGCGGCGTCGCCGTCATCAAGGTCGGCGCGGCCACCGAGGTCGAGCTGAAGGAGAAGAAGGCGCGCGTCGAGGATGCCCTCAGCGCTACCCGCGCCGCCGTCGAGGAAGGCGTCGTCCCGGGTGGCGGCGTCTCCCTCATCCGCGCGCAGGGAGTCGTCGAGGAGTATGCCGAGGAGCTGGAAGGCGACGAGCGCACGGGTGCGCTCCTGCTCGCCGAAGCGCTCGAGGAGCCGGCCTGGATGATTGCCGACAACGCGGGGCTCGAGGGCTCCGTCATCGTCAATCGCATCAAGCGGCTCGAGAACGAGAGCGAGGGCTGGGACGCCGCCGCCGATCGCTGGGGCGACATGTTCGAGCTCGGCATCGTCGATCCCGTGAAGGTTGTGCGCTCCGCCCTGGAGAATGCCGCCTCCGTAAGTGCTATGGTGCTCACGACGGAATCGCTTGTGGCGGAAGTCCCCGAAATGGCCGCCGCCGCAGGACCACTCCCGGAGGAGTACTAGTCATGTTGGAACGGCTGCGATCAGGCCCCATCAAGTACATCGCCTTCCCCATCATCCTGCTCGGACTGGCCTTCGTGGTGGTCCGAAGGTTCATGGGCGGCGAGTCCTCGGAGGAAGAGGCCTAGCAGCCCTCACCGGCAACCTTTCACGAAGCGTGGCCCCTCGCGGGGGCCGCGCTTTGTGCGTTTTCGGGGGTGGCCGGGACGGACGTCGCGGGCGTTCGCGGGCCCGCGCAGGGCGCTCGCCCCATGCCTCGTTCCACACGGAGTAGCCCGAGGGAGTCATAAGCGTACGATTTAGCGCGTGGCAATGAGGCGCGCGCGGGGGCGTCGCTGGAGAAGGCGGGCCGGTGGCCGTCTGCGCCGCCGCCTCGGGCGCGTCACGACCCAGGACGTCATACGCGCATTGTGGCTGGGCGCCCTCATCGGGGTCGTCACCGGCTTCGTCGCCATCCTCTTCTTCGAAGCGCTCGAATTCGCCACCCAGCACCTGCTTGCCGACCTGACGGGCTACCACCCGCCCCATCCCCTGGGCGAAGGCGGACAGGAAGCGTCCGACCCGACGCGGCGCTGGGCGCTGCCGATCGTCGTGGGGTTGGGCGCGCTCGTCTCCGGCCTGCTCGTGTACTCCCTCGCGCCCGAGGCGGAGGGGGCGGGCGCCGACCAGGTGATCGACGCCTTCCACAAGCGGGGCGGACGCATTCGCCTGCGCGCCATCCCGGTGAAGCTGGTCGCCTCCGCGATCACGATCGGGAGCGGTGGGGCGGCCGGAAGGGAGGGTCCGGCGGCGCAGATCTCGGGCGGCATCGGCTCGGTCATCGCCGACCGGCTCGGGCTCGACGCGGTCGAGCGCCGGCGGGCGCTGGTGGCGGGCATGGGCGCGGGCGTGGGCGCCATCTTCCGCGCCCCACTGGGCGGCGCGATGATGGCCGCCGAGGCCCTCTACCGTGACGACTTCGAGGCCGACGCGATCCTGCTCTCGCTCATCTCTTCGATCGTGGCCTTCGCCGTCTACGGCGCCTGGTACGACTACACGCCGATCTTCGGCGGGACGGCGGGCTTCTCCTTCCAGAACCCCGAGGAGCTGCCGTACTACCTCGCGCTGGGGGTGGCCTGCGGCCTGCTCGGCATCCTCTACGCGCGCGGCTTCGAGGGAGCGCAGGAGCTCTTCAACCGCCTTACCGCCCCGCGCTGGGTGAAGCCGGCCATCGGCGGCGTGCTCGTCGGCTGCATCGGGATGTTCGCCCCCGAGGCCATCCACATCGGGTACGGCTGGGTGCAGCGCTCCATCACTCCCGAAGATGTGATGGACTTCTCCCTCTGGCTCATCATCGCGCTGCCGTTGCTGCGCATCCTCGCCGCCTCCCTCACCGTGGGGTCCGGCGCCTCGGGCGGCATCTTCGCGCCCGGGATGGTCGCCGGGGGTATGCTGGGGGCGCTCTTCTGGCGGCTCTTCCACGACCTGCCCGGCTTCCCCGCCGACCCCGCGCCCCTCGTCATCATCGGCATGATCGCCGTCTTCGGCAGCATCGCCCATGCCCCCCTCGCGATGATGCTGATGGTGGGCGAGATGACCGGGAACCTCTCGCTGCTGGCCCCCGCGATGGTGGCCGTGGCGGTGGCGACGCTGCTCGTGGGGAACACGAGCATCTACCGCAGCCAGGTGCCCACGCGCGCCGACTCGATGGCGCACCGCCATCGCTTCGCCTTCCCCCTGCTCGATGCCCTCCCGGCACAGCGCGCGGTGGTTCCCCTGGCCATGGTGCGCGATACGGCCACCGTGGCCGACGCGCTCGCCAGCCTCGAGCGGCGGCGCAGCACGGACGGCGTGGTGATTGACGAGGGCGGCCGGCTCGTTGGTGAGATCACGAGCGAGGAACTGCGCGCCGTCCCCGACGCGGGCTCGCCCGTCGAAGGGTTCGCGGCCGATCTGCCCGCCGTCGTCCTCGCCGACACGCCCCTCGACGAGGCGCTGGACCGCCTCGCGAGCCACGATCGCCGCTGGCTGCCCGTGCTCGACGGGAGCGACGGGCCAGTGCTTGGCGCGATCGATGCGCGGGCGCTCGTGCGCTCCTTCCGGGAGGCCGCGCGGCAACAGGTGCGACCACTGACGCCGGTCGACGAGCAGATCAGCACCATGGAGCTGACCGTGGCGGTGGGGGCGCCGGTGGAGGGCAAGCGGCTGGCGGAGGCGGGGCTCCCGGCGGGCGTGCGTGTCCTGACGATGGAGCACATGGGCCGTCTCTCCGCCCCCTCGGGCGATACGGTGCTGCGCCGTGGCGACCGCCTGACGCTGGCGATGACGCGGGGCACGCGCGGCGAGGTGCTGGCCCTGATTCTGGGGGACTGACGCCGGACGCTAGCCGAAGGCGAAGCGCAAGACGACGGCGATGATGGCCACGAGCGCGATCGGTCCCGCGACCGTGAGGAAGGCCCGTCGTGAGCTCCGTCGCTCCTCGTCGGCCGTTCGGTAGGCGACAAGCGCGCCTCCGCCACCCAGGTCCGCGATGACGCTGCGGGCCTCGCCGATACGGGAGCGCGGCACGAGCACGGCGTAGGAGGAGCCGAACAGGGTCGCGCCCCCGAAGGCGCTGCCCGGGCCGCGCTCGACGAAGGCCGCCTCGATCTCCTCGTCGCGGAGGGCGTCGACCCAGATGTGGGCCTCGGCGATGTCGCTCGCCTCGGCCACGATCGTGGCCCCGCCGCCGGTGTCGGCGCTCGCGGGGGCGCTGGTGGCGTCGGTGTCGGGAGGGGTGTTCACTCGGTGGCAGTGTAGCCCGCCGGGCGGTCACGTTCGCTTACAGTTGGGGCGATGCCCAAGCGGGACGGCTCCCTCAAGGCGCGCGAGTTCGTGTACTTCTGCGAGGACCAGATCCTGACGCAGCTCCCGGCCGCCATGCCCCAGCCCGAGCGGCGCGTGCGCTGGACGATGCTGCAGATGCACTTCGGCAACCCGCACGTGCACTTCGAGCTGCAGCCGCAAATGGGACGGGGCGTGGTGGAGGCGGGGCTGCACTTCGAGGGGGCGGTTGAGGCGAACGACGCCTGGGTCGAGCTGCTGGCGGCGAACGCCGCCGACCTGCTCGGGGAGCTGGGCCCGGACTGGGAGTTGGAGGAGTGGACCTCGACCTGGCGGCGGCTGCACCACCCCTTCCCCTTCGACCGCCTCACGACGGAGCTCGCGCACGAGGTCTCGGGCGAGGTTGTCCGCGCGATGACGGTGCTCCACCCGCTGATCGAGGAGGGCGCGGCGGCCATCGCCGTTGCCACGCCGCAGCCCGCAACGGGACGGCACGGAGGTGCGGGTCGGGGGCGGCGCTGGCACCGCCGGGCGGGGCGCCAGGGGCGCTAAGCGTACGTCGTGTCCATCTCCGCGGACATGTCGAAGTACTCCTGGAAGGTCTGGTTGAAGCGGTAGAAGAGGTCGCGACGGGTGTAGTCCTCGCCCGTGGCGAGGCCGTCGCTGTGCTGCAGGTCGAGCGAGTTCAGGGTGTAGAGCGCGTCGGCGGCGCCGTTCGTCTTGATGTTCTCGAGCATGGCCCGCCACTGGTCGGGCGACTGCAGGAGGATGAAGTCGAGGTCGCCGGGGGCGTCGCACGGCACTTCGGCCACGTCCGTGATGGCGAAAGCGTCGAAGGTAATCGCGAAGCAGCGGTCGCCGACGCGCACGCCTACCTCGGCGTCGCAGGAGCCAAGGCGCTCGAAGCTGTCCGAGGCGTTGAGGCGGTCGGCGGCTTCCTGGAACCACTCGGTGGAGGGGAAAACGGGCATGGGGAGAGTGTACCGGAGGAGAGCGCTCGCTTCGCTCGCTGAGTAAAGCTCCGGGCTGGTGCCCGGCTGAGGAGAGCGGCGGCGGCAGCCGCCTGAGTGGGGCGCGCCAGGTGGGTTGCGGGCGCGAGTACCATGCGCGGGCGATGCAGTGGGAATACGCGTTGCTGTACCTGACCGACGAGCAGCCGTCGCGGCGCTGGATCCTGTTCAGCCACGCGCAGGACGAGGCGAGCCTGGAGCGGTACGCCGACCGGGCCACGGGTCAGACGGCGACATCCGTCCACTTCAATTCCGAGCTGGTGCGGACGACCTGGATCCTGGGGACGCTGGGGATGGAGGGGTGGGAGCTGGTCAGCTCGGCGAAGGTGGAGTCGCTGGAAGCGACGTGCCTCTACCTGAAGCGGGAGCTCACGGACGACCGTCGGCGGGTGGGGGAGGCGTGACGAGGGGTCCTACGTAGGGCGCGCCCAGCGGTCCTCGGGGATGTCGTCGACCTCTTCGGGCTCCTCCGGCTCCGGTTCGGGCTCGGGTTCGGTGTCGGCCACGCCGAAGTTGCGCGTGTCGGCGCCGATGAGGGAGGGGAGGGACTGGCTGGCCTCGTCCTCGCCCGCGGGCGCCTCGAAGGGGGTGCGTTCGCGCGACTGCACGCGGCCCCAGACGTCGCCCTTGTGGCCGGTCACGAGATGGCCGTCCTCCAACTCCTCGACGCGGCTCGCCATCTCCATCACGAGGCGGTCGTGCGTGCAGGTGATGATGGAGACGCCGCGCTCGCGGCAGATGTCGCGGATGAGGGTGAAGACGGCCGTGGCGGTGGCGGAGTCAAGCTCGCCCGTGGGCTCGTCGGCGAGCACGAGCGTGGGCTCGGTCACGAGGGCTCGTGCGATGGCGACGCGCTGCTGTTCGCCGCCGGAGAGCTCGTAGGGGCGGTGGTGGGCGCGCCGCTCGAGGCCGACGAGCTCCAGCACCTCGCGGGCGCGGGAGGGGCGGTCGCGGTGAACGCCCGCGATGCGCAGGGGCAGCTCCACGTTCTCCTGGGCCGAGAGGAGGGGGAGGAGGCCGAACGACTGGAAGATGAAGCCGAGCTTCTGGCGGCGGAGCGCGATTAGCTCGGCCTCGCTCATCGTATCGACGCGCTCGCCGTCGATCTCGACCTCCCCGTCGGTGGGGCGATCAAGGCCGGCGATGGTGTTGAGCAGGGTCGTCTTGCCCGAGCCGGAGCGTCCGATGAGGGCGAGGAACTCGCCCGGCTCGACGCTGAGGCTGATGTCGCGCACGGCCCAGACCTCCTCGGAGCCCAGCTCGAAAAGGCGGGAGACGTTGCGCAGCTCGACTGCCGCCCCGGCCATCAGGCGTCCTCCCCGCCGACGCGGTGGACGCGGTCGGGCAGCACCTCGACGCGCCCTTCGCCCAGGAAGAGCTTGGCCCGCTCGCTGATGCTGAGGCGGTCGAGGAACTCGCGGGGCACCTGCAGGCGTCCGGCGGAGTCGACGAGCACGTACTCGTCGTGGACGACATGCGTGACCCCGCCTGTCTGCTCCACTCGGCGGAAGATCTCCATGCTCGTGCGCCCGTCGCGGATGGCGACGACGCGGTTCACGCGGGAGGCGATCTCGGGGTCGTGCGTGACGATGATGACGGTGACGCCGTAGCGCGCGTTCAGGTCGCCGAGCACCTCGTAGACGCTGTCGGCGCCGATGGCGTCGAGCTCGCCGGTGGGCTCGTCGGCGAGGAGGAGGGGCGGCTGGTTGGCGAGCGCGACCGCGATGGAGACGCGCTGCTGCTCTCCGCCCGAGAGCTGCTCGGGGTGGTGCTCGCGCCGGTGCGTCAGGCTCACCGCTTCGAGGAGCTCGTCGGCGCGCTCGCGGGCTGCCCCGGCCTCGACGCCGTCGAGCATGAGGGGCAGCTCGACGTTCTGCGTGGCGGAGAGGTAGGGGATGAGGTTGCGCCCGGTCTGCTGCCAGATGAAGCCGACGTCCTTGCGACGGTAGCCCACCATCTCGGCCTCGGTCATGGTCAGGAGGTCGCGTCCGCCGACGAAGGCGCGGCCGGCACTCGGCTGGTCCAGCCCGGCGAGGATGTTGAGCAGCGTGCTCTTGCCGGAGCCGGAAGCGCCGACGATCGCCATCAGCTCGCCCCCGCGCACCTTCAGGTCGAGCCCGCGCAGGGCGACAACCTCGAGCTCGTCGCTCTTGTGAATCTTGAAGAGGTCCTCGCAGACGATGTAGGGAGGGGCCTCGGTTTCGGTGTCGGGGAAGGTGGTCATGCGGCCGTCCTAAAGCTCGCCGATGCGCAGGGCGCGGTGCAGGGCCAGCCGCGAGTAGAGCCGCGCCAGGGCGGCCACGGTGGCGATGAAGACGAGCGCGAGCAGGCCGTAAACGGAGAGCACGGTCTCCCAGCTTACCTGCGAAAGGAGGGGCGGGACCACGTCGCTGCCGTCCTCGGTGAGGGCGAGGGCGCCGATCATGAGGCGTCCCAGGGGGAAGCCGAGGGCGGTGCCGGCGGCTACCCCGGCGACGATGACGAAGAGCTGCTCGAACCCGACGACGCCCACGATCTGGCGCCCGGAGAAGCCCATCGTGCGGAGGATGGCGAACTCCAGCGAGCGCGTCTGCGCGGCCAGGTAAGAGAAGACGATGAAGCCGAGGGCCGTGAGCAGCAGGACCGCGCCGAAGGAGAGGAAGAGGATGCCCTCCCAGCTGGCGGCGACGAGCGGGTCGGAGGATTCGAGGGCGAAGAGGGCGGCTTGGTCGTGGACCTGGCCGGCACGGATGCCCTGCTCCTCGAGCCACTCGGGCGTGAGCTCGACCCCCTCGACGCTGCCGAGCCAGACCTCGTTCGGCGTAATGCCCCCGGCCACGCGCGGGATGCCCGCGCCCGCGCCCCGCAGCGTGGGCAGGTCGGCAACGAGCAGGTGGTCGCGGCCGCCGGGGTAGTAGCCGGGGAAGAGCTCGAACGAGCCGGCGACGCGCGCCGTCAGCACCTGGCGGTTCACGCGCAGAGGGAAGGTGTCGCCCGGGGCGACGCCGGTGGCTTCGAGGAACGACTCGCTGGCGAGCACGGGCAGGGGCTCGGGGGAGCGGCGCAGGCGCAAACCCACCGCGGTCACGGAGAAGCTGTCGTAGTTGAAGCTGACCTGGGCGGCGTAGCGGCCGCGGTCGTTGTCGACCTCGGCGCGCGTGATCGTCGTTTGCGCCGACCCCGAGGCGCCGGTGATCGACTGGTAGCGGTCGAGCGACTCGAAGGGCTCGATCGTCACGGCGTCGTCGCGGTCCCCGCCCTCGGGGTATGCCACGAGGTTGTCGAGCACGGCGGTCACTCGGCCGGGGGCGGCGGCGAAGCGGCGGACGCTGAGGAAGACGGATTCGACCTCAAGCTCGCCGGTCAGGTCGGGCGGGCTGTTGCGGGGGTTGAAGGGGCGAGTGAGGTCGACCACGTAGAGAAGCCAGCCGTCGTCTTCCTCGACCGGGTCGCTCACGAACAGGTACTCGTAGAGGAGCCCGTTCCCGTCGCGCACGCGGATGCCGGGACGGGCGGCGTTGCCGGGGAGAGAGATGCGCGTCCAGATGCCGAGGGCGCGGGAGTCGGCGGGCACGACGGCGCCATCGGGCAGATCCGCATCCTCGCCGGGCTGGAGGTTGGCGAGGAGCGAGGGGAGGTCACCCCCGAAGTCGTTCCGCCAGAAGGCGACGTCGGCAAAGTTCTCGCCGACGCCAAGGAGCTGGGCGGAGACGGAGCGGGCGGCGGTGGGCACGTACGAGACCTCCATGCGCGCGGCGGCGCTGGCCTCGCCGAGCCCGTCCATCGACTCGAAGAACTCCTCCATCCGCTCCGGGGAGAGGCGCGAGGGCGTGCGGATGTCGACGATGCGGCCGGGGGCGCCCGCCTCGTAGGCGGCGCGATCCTCGAAGCTGCGGTCGAGCGTGGCCCGGAATCCCGCGGCGAACATGCCCACGGAGGTCGCCAGCAGGAGCAGGAGGATGAGGCGGCTGTAGTGGAGCGGGCTCCGCACCATGCGCCAGAGGCCGAGCAGGATGGTGGCCCCACTGAGGCCGCGCAGCGCCCACGAGGCCACGCGCAGCACGACCGGGAAGAGGCGCAGGAAGACGAGCGCGATCATGAGCGTGAAGAGCGCCGGTGAGACGAGAAGGAGCGGGTCGGCGGAGAGATCCCCGAAGAGGTTCTCGGTCACGAGCGAGCCCCGCTGGCGCAGCTGGTAGAAGAGGAAGGCGCCCACGCCCACGAGCACGAGGTCGAGGTAGTAGCGCAGGAAGAGCGGCTGCTTCGGGGGACGGGCGAGGCTCTGCTTGTAGTGCACCACGCTCGCCCCGGAGGCGCGGTAGGCGGGCCAGAGGAGGGCGACGAGGGCGAGCACGGCTCCGAGCGCGGCCATGCCGAAGGCCTCGGCGGTGAGCGTGACCTGCAGCAGTTCGCCCTGGCTCAGGTCGGCGAAGGGCGGCGTGGGCCCCAGCAGGCGGATCACACCGGCGGCTACGAGCGGTCCGAGAACGACCGCGAAGATCGTGAGCGCCGACCCCTCGACCAGGTAGACGGTCATGATCTGGCCGAGGCCCGCGCCGCGGCTCTTGAGGAGCGCGATCTCTCCCGCCTGGCGCTCCACCAGCATCGTCGCCACCAGCACCAGGTAGTAGAGGGCGATACCGACGATGAGGAGCATGAGCGCGAAGAGCGGCAGCCGCGTGAAGAACAGCTTCTCCTGGTACTCGAAGATGACGTCGGGCAGCTCCGTGCGGAGCACGGACAGCTCGAGTTCCGCCCGGATCGCGCGATCAAGCGCTCGCAGGTTGCGTTCGTAGCGCTCCGCGTTGCGGCTGTTGACCCGCTCGGTGTCGATGAAGGCGAAGGTCTCGAAGGTGCCGTCGATGGACGGCAGGTAGGGGGCGATCACCTCGACGAAGGTGCGCTCGTCGATGATGAAGGGGAACGTCGGCCAGCGCGTGGTGTCGACCACGAGGCGGTGGGCGTTGCCGAACCAGTACTCCTCCCCGGGATCGTTCGGCTCGACGAGCCCGACGATGGTGATCTCCACGGGGTCGACGTCCTCGCGCCAGAAGGGTTGAAGGTCGAAGGTTTCGCCCGGGCCGACGCCGAGGCCGCGGGCGGCGGTGGCGCTCATCCAGACCTCGATGCTGGGGCGCTGGAAAACGTCGGTCGTGGGGGGCGCGGGGGTGGGAGCGACTCCCTCGACGAGGGTCACGTGATCCTCTACGTCGGAGAAGAACAGGAAGTGAGCGCGGGCGCGCAGGTCGTCGTCGTAGTCGATCGGGACGCCGGGCTCGGCCAGGAAGAAGGTGGAGGTACGGGCGTAGAGCCCCGTGTCCTCGATGATGCCCCCGCCGTAGCGCCCCAGCAGCGAGAAGGTGGTGTCGCGGCGTTCCCGGTAGATGTCGGGCTCGCCCGGCTGGCTGTTGCTGACGACCTTGAGGTCGAGTTCGAGGGGGTCCTGCTGGCGGAGGGTGAAGCTGAGGCCGAGGTCGCGCACGGCGTCGGAGTAGAGGATGACGCTCGACATGAGGGCGGAGGCGAGCACCATGCCGAAGATGACGGTGGCGAGCAGCCGCCAGTTGGCGAGGCTTCGCTGGGCGACGATCCGAAGGAGGGAGACGAAGCTTGTCATGGAGCAGCGGACAGCGTACAGGAGAGCGCCGCGCTAACGCGCGGGCGGGGTGCTGTGCGCGTGAGCGGCTCCGGACCGCTACCCTTGTGCGCGCATGGGGAGCCTTGCCGTCCTCTGGGCGTTGCTGTTGCGCCACGTCTTCGCCAGCTGGCGGATGCTGGCGGTGCTCGCCCTCGGCGTGCTGGTGGCTTCGACGCTGCTGGCCAGCGCCCCCATCTACGCCCGCGCCATGGCCGACCTCGGCCTCAAGTTCACCGTGCGCGACGAGCTGCGAGGCGAACCCTCCATCCGCGCCGGCATCGAGGCGCAGCAGCTGGCCACGCCCGACTCCCTCGCCGTCCGCGAAGCTGTCGAGCGGCGGATCGACGAGCGGCTGGGGTGGTTCGCGCTCGAACGCTCGGTCGTCGTCGAGTCGGCGCGGCTCACGATCGGGCGGACGGGCGAGGAGTCGCGAACCAGCAATCCGCTGGGCGTGCTCTACGCGCTCGAGGGGTTCGAGCAGCACGTCACCGTGCTGGAGGGACACCTGCCGACACCCGGCGGCCCCGGCGCGCCGCTGGAAGTCGCGATGGGCGCCCGTGCGGCCGCGGTGGCGCGGCTCGCCCCCGGCGACCACTTCCTCCTGATCGAGGAGATCGACAACTGCGACCGCATCATCCCGCAGGGGCTGCAGCCGCAGCTCCCCTGCGACCTGCAGGTGCGCGCGCGCTACGCCGTGCCGGCGGTGCTCACGGGCATCATCGCGGTCGAGAATCCGGACGCTTCGTTCTGGGCGGCGATCAGCGACCGTTACGTGATGCCCTCCGCCCCGATCGCCGACTCGGGCCTGGTCTCGCCCATGGTTGCGCACGTCGACGCCGTCCTCGGCGACCTGGCGGTGCGCTACCCGGGACAGAAGCTGACGCTGCGCTGGAACGTGCTCGCCGACATCGACCAGCTCGACCAGGGCAATTTCGAGCGGGCGCGCGAGGACATCCTGGCGCTCAACCAGGACCTCCGCATCTACAACGGGTACGCGACCAGCCAGCTTACGGTCACGCTCGACGCCTTCGGACGGAGCGCGGACTTCCAGCGGGCGCCGCTCACCATCCTGCTGATCCAGATCGCGGCGATCGCGCTCTTCTATGTGGCGCTCATCTCCGTGGCCGTGGTGGAGCGCCAGGGCGAGCAGATCGCGCTGCTGCGCGGGCGCGGGTCGAGCACGGCGCAGGTGGTCGGCCTCTACGCCCTCGAAGGGCTCGCCCTCGGCCTGCCCGCCATCCTCGTGGCGCCCTTCATCGCCGCGGGCGTGACCGCCCTCCTCGGGTTCACGCCCGTCTTCAGCGACATCTCCGGCGGCCAGCCCTTGCCGGTCTCCTTCGACCCGCTCGCCTTCCCCCTCGCCGCGCTCGGGGCCGCGCTCTCGATCGTCGCCCTGACCGCCCCGGCGTTCCTCGTCGCGCGGCGCGGGCCGCAGGGGCAGCGCCGCGCGCTCGCCCGTCCGACGGCCGGTCTCATCCAGCGCTACTACCTCGATGTGGTGCTCGTGGGGTTCGCCTTGCTGGCCCTGTGGGAGCTGAACGAGCGCAATTCGGTGTACACGCCTTCGGCAACCGGCGGCGTCACGAGCGATCCGCTCCTGCTCGCCTCGCCCGCGCTGATCATCGCGGCCGCGGCGGCGGTGCTGGCGCGCCTCTACCCGATCGCGTTGCGCGCCGTCGTGGCAGTTGCCGGTCGCGTGGCCGGGGTGGCCGTGGCGATGGGCCTCTGGCAGCTCGTCCGGAGGCCGGGGCCGTACACCCAGCTCGCCCTGCTCCTGATGATGGCCGTGGCGGTCGGCATGTTCGCCGCCAGCTACACGAGCACGACGGAACGCTCGTACGAGGACCGCGCGCGCTTCTCCTCTGGCGTCGAGGTACGCGCACTCGCCGGCGACACCACCTTCCTGCCCGCCGACCCGACACGGCTGGAGGATCAGGTCGGGGGAATCGAAGGCGTGGACGACGTCTCCGCCGTCCTGAGGTTGCAGGGCGCCATCGCCACGCCCAACAGCTCTGGCCCTGAGGTGGCCGTGCTCGCCATCGGCGGGGACGCGGGCGACCTGCTCTGGTGGCGGGAGGACTTCGCCGATCGCCCGCTCGAAGCCATCCTCGACCGCGTCGACAGCGGTGAGATCCTGCGCGGCATGCCCATTCCCCCGGGCTCGACCGAGCTCTCCGTGTGGGTGAACCCCGCCCTCGAACGCGCCACCGTGACGATCTGGGCGCGCGTGCGGGACGCGACGGGCCGGCACGACCTGCTGCCCTTCGGGAAGCTCGACTTCAAGGGTTGGCAGGAGATGCGGGCTGTGGTTCACGACGAACAATTCCGCCCGCTCCAGGAGCCGCTCGTGCTGGTCGCGCTCATCCTCACGGAGCCTGCGAACCAGTTCAACGCGAGCGACGAGCCCGTCTACATCGACGACCTCTCCTCCGTGGACCCGGACGGAACCCTGAACCTGCTGGAGGGCTTCGAAGGAGTTGTCCGCTGGGAAGCCGTCCCCAGCGCGGAACGGTTCACGGATAGCCTCCAGCTGAGCCGCGAGGAGGTCCGGTCGGGGTCGCAGGCGGCGCGCCTCGGCTTCCGGCGCGGCACTACGGGCGAGCGGCGCGGCCTCTTCCCCGCCGACCGCGGCATCCCCATGCCCATCCTCGCGAGCGAGGCATTCCTCGAACGGAACCGGCTGGAGGTCGGCGACGAGGACCTGCTCGAGATCGACAACATCATCGTGCCCGTCGTCGTGCGGGGCGTGTACGAACGATTCCCCACCCTTCCCGCCCTCGACGGCCCCTCCGTCGTGCTCAACCGCGACCAGCTCCTGCGCTGGGGCTACATGGTCAGCACGGTCCCCGGGGACCTCTCGCGTGCGAACGAGGTGTGGCTCGACCTGGCGCCCGACGCCGACCGCTGGCAGATATTCGAGGCGCTGGACGAGCTGGGTCTGCGGCGCGTTGTGGACCAGGAAGCGACGCTCGAGGCGGTTCGCTCGAACCCGCTGATCGCGGCGAGCGGAACCGGCATCCTCTCGGTCTCGTTCGTGGCCACGCTGGTGCTGGTGGCGGTCGCGTTGCTCGTCTCGCTGTGGATGGCGATCCAGCGGCGGCGGGTCGAGTTCGCGGTGCTCGGGGCCATCGGGCTGACGCGCCGCCAGGTGATGGCGGTGCTGGGACTGGAGTACGCCATCGTGGGGGTGGTGGGAGTGGCCGCGGGCGTGCTCGTCGGGCAGTTCGTGGGGCGCCGCATGCTCTCCTTCCTCGACGTGACAGAGGCGGGCCTGCCCGTCGAACCGGGCTTCGTACTGCAGACGGAATGGACGTTCGTCATCGTGGGCGCGGCGGCGGTGGCGGCGGTGTTCGCCGTGGCGCTGGTCGCGACGGTCCAGGCCCTCTCGCGCACCTCCGACGCGGCCGTGCTGAGGACGGAGTAGGAGCGCGCTGCCGGATGGGTGGGCACATTTCGAAACGGACGGGGTAATTCGGCGTTTCGCTGGCTAGGGTGGGCCCCATGATGCGCCGGGCTCGTGCCTCTCTCCCGCTGTTCGCCTGCCTGCTTCCCCTCGCAGCGGCCGCGTGTGGCGGGGAGAGCATCCCTCCCGCCCCGGGCCCGGCGCATCAGTCTCCAACTGCTACGGCGAGCCCGTCGCCGGACTACACCGCTATCCGAACGCGGGTCGCCACCCCTACGTCGACCGCTGTCTCGACTCCAGCTGCCACACCGGTGACCACCCCCAGCCCCGCACCGTCTCCCACCGCCACGCCAACCCCCACGCCGGGGCCACACGGCATCGAGTTCATACCCATCACGCGGGGCGAGCCGCGCCCGCTGCCTGCGGACATCGCGCTCTACTACCGGGTGGGTCCTTGCACCTCGTGCGGCTACGGGTTCGGCGACCTCAGGCGGATTCTGTTCGATGAGGCGCTGGGTGAGTATCGCGAGGATCGGCCGCTGGTCTTCTTCGACGTGAAAGGCATGGTGGAGAGCGCTGCCATCAGCCACAGCGGTCAGGAGATGGCCGCCGCAGTCTGCAGCGCCGGCCTGTGCGAGTTGGGAGTGGGCCACCCCAGCGCCGACGCAGTCGAGCATGTGTGGGTGTCCCACAATGCTGGCTCGACCTGGAGCAATGCCGGTGAGGTGCTGCCGGGCGCGTGGATTCTGGAAGTAACGGAGACAGACGTGCTGGTCCAAGAGTGGAACCTGTGGGGGAGGCGCGAGACGCTGGGCTCCTTGACCGATTCCGAGTGGGAGGAGATGTGGGCGCGTCTCTCGCACCTGGTGCCAGGCGGGCGCGAGGGGTGGGAGAGCCGAACCCGATGGATAGTGTCTGGCGAGGCGGACGTGCCCCCAACCGCTCCGAGCCCTCCGGCGTTGGGGAATGTGAGCTGGCGGCCGGCGGACCGCTGTTCCAACGGGGCGCTTCCGTGGACGGCCGAGGCGCAGGGTGACCGTCTGCTAGCGCTTGTGGACGAGGAGGGGGCGGTCCGGCGGGTCTACGGCACGAGCGAACCGCTGTGGGCCAGTGCGCCTGGCGGAACGACCATCCGAGAGACCCCCAGCTGTGCGGTGAGGGAAGTGCTCGTCCAGGAGATTCGGTCCTACGACGCCGGCATGCAGTACACCGCAGGGGTTGCGCTCTTCGACCTGGAGTCGGGGAGCGTCCATGAAGTCGAAGGACTGTCCCTGCCGGAGGGGTTCGATCCAGAAGCGGACGGATCACAGGAGGAGTACTACCACTTCTGGACAGCCCGCCCGGCCCCGGTCATCGAAAGTACGATGCGCGACCCAGCGATCGAGTTCACGCCGCTGACGATGGGCCAGCCGCGGGCGCTGCCAGTGGGCTTTGCTTTCTACTTTGGCGTGCATTCCTGCGAGGGTGTCTACGACATCCTCAGGGTTGTCGCCGGAGAGGATGGGAGCACTCCGCTTGTGGAACGCCCGTATGCATTTTTCGACGAAGAGCCTGGCTACCTGCAGTCCTTCGAATGGGGGCCACATGGCCAAAGACTGGCCGTCCTCGTGTGTGAACGGGGATCCTGCACCTCTGGGCACGGGCCGGCGAGTGACGACGCCATCCGCGCCCTCTGGGTGTCAGCCGATGGCGGCCTTGCCTGGGAGCGATGGGGCGAGGTTCCTCAGGGCGGCTGGATAGCGAGGGTCTCCGAGGAAGATGTCGCCCTCGAACACTTCCTCGCAAGTAGCGAGGTGGAACGATCCGTTCTGGGTCGTGTCTGGTGGTTCCGTGCCGGGGAGGCCATCGGTCCACCGGAAGGCTTCGACACGGACCGCTTCGTGGGGTGGCGAGCGGTCGGTGGCGACGGTCAGGACGCAGTCTGGAGCGTTCGCGGTGAGCCGGGGGGCTTTGTGACGGCCTCGGGCCTACGGCTGGCCTCTCCGCCGGCCATGAAGGACGATGCGGCGGAGCGGTGGTGGCCGGTTGCGAACAGCCCACATGGCGCCCTCCTCTGGGGGATGCCGTGGAGCGATGGGGCCGATCTGTTTGCCATTACGGACGGAACTGGAGCGGTAGAAGGCGCGTACTCGTGGACGGGTACCGGCAGCCCCTTGAATCTGACGGCCTTCCTAGGCGAGGAACTCGTGGTGGGAGCTCTTGGCCCCTGGGATTGCGGAGTCCCCCGGACTACATCCCTCGTCGACCTCGAAACGCTCAGAGTTCATCCCATCGTGGACATCAAGCGTCTCGTGGGGACGGCCATCCTCGTGGACGCCTTGGCACTACCACCCGACTAGCGGGCGCCCTGGGGGGAGACGAGGATGGCGTCGGCGCCGGCGGGGCTGGCTCCGGCGGGGGCGAGGATGGCGATGTGGTCGCCGTCGATGATGGGCGCGTCGTACGGCTCGACGAAGTAGAGGGGTACGCGCGCCAGTATCTCGACTGTGATGGGCCCATCGGGCCCGGCCAGGACAACATCGGCGCCGCCGTCGCTGGGGTAGACGGTGATGGATTCGACTCGGCCCCAGAGGACGGGCCGATGGCGCGGGTTGCTCAGCATCTCGACGCCCGTGAAGCCCGCGGGTGAGCGCGCCAGGCCGTCGGCTCCGGGCGCGCCCGCGTCCCGGATGGCGATCACCTGGCGGATGACATAGTTCCGCACCGGGTCCCGCTCGCCGACGAAGGTGAGCCAGGTACCCGGCTCGATGCGGGAAGGGAGGCCGGGGACGAACGCCTCGAGCGTGAGGCCGGGGGAGAGCGTTGCCGTGAACGCGTCCCCCTCGATGTTGGCGGGTAGCAGCGTGAGCGTCGCGCCGTTCGCCTCGCGCACGTCGAAGGTGGCGGCGGGGTTGGCGGGCGGAGGCGTCACGAACGGCCCCGCCTCGGGGGGCGCGTCGCTGCCGGCCGACTGCGAGACCACGAAGGCCACGATCCCGCCCCCGACGAGCAGCGCCAGCACGAGCACCGCCGCCGCCACGGGCGCGACCAGCCGGCGCCTCGACGGCGAGGGCGGCGTCAGGGGCTCTTCGAGTGCCACGCGCCAATCATAGATGGCAAGAGATGTCGCGCGTGGGGTCGGTAGCCTGGGAGGGGATGGGATATTCGGGGTTGCCTTCTGCTATGGTCGCGCGGATGCCTCGCGGGGGTGATGCGTGAGACGGTTGACGGTCGTGATGCTGGCGGCGCTGCTCGGCGTCGTCGTGGTGACAGCGGGGTCGGCGCAGGTCCAAAGCACGGCCACGGTCGAGGTGCGCGTCTGGCAGAACGTCGGAGATCTCGAGGACATCCGCATCAGCGCGCGCCCGGCAGGCGGCTCGTGGCGGACGCTGGGGACTATCCCGCTGCCCCTGGACCAGACGACCGACAGCGGCACGTTCGCCTACGGTGACATCGACCTCGACGTGACGCTGCCGGGCCGAGCGGTTCCGGCGACGGTCGAGGTGCGCGTCTGGCAAAGGGTGCGGGATCTGAGCCGCGTGTACATCAGTGCGCGCCCGGCGGACGGCTCGTGGCGCACCCTGGGCACGATCGCGCTGCCGCTCGACGACGGCTTCAGCAGCAGCGGCACCTTCCAGTTCGGCGACATCGCGCTCGACGTACCCGTGCCGCCCGAAGAGGTCTCGACGCTGGCGGGCCGTGCGGGCGTGTACGGCGCGCGGGACGGCCAGGGCGCCAACGCGCGATTCGGGCGGGACACGCTCTTCGCCGAGCCCTCCGACCTGGCCCTGGCCGCGGACCGGGACGGGAGCGTGATCGTCGCGGATTTCAACAACGACGTGATCCGGCGGGTTGCGGCCGACGGGACGGTCACCACGATCGCGGGTGGTGAAGTGAGCGGGCTGCTGGACGGCGCCGGTGCCCAGGCGCAGTTCAACGGCCCCAGCGGCGTTGCTGCGGACGCAGACGGCAACATCTATGTTGCAGACTCGTACAACCGGCGCATCCGCAAGATCACGCCGGACAGGATCGTCAGCACGATCGCGGGCGCCGAGCAGCCCAACATCCGGGAGGAGTCCCGCGACGGGCCTGCCGACGAGGCCCTCTTCAAGACGCTCCACGGGATCGCGCTGGGGCCCCAGGGCGACCTCTACATCGCCGAGGCCGGAACGAAGATCAGGCGCCTTTCGCCGGCGGGCGAGGTCACGACCTTCGCGGGGGGCGACTCAGAAGGCGATCGCGATGGCCCGAGGCTGTCGGCTCAATTCAGGGGCTTACGGGCCATTACCGTAGATGACGCGGGCAACATCTACACGCTCGAGAGGAACGAAATTGCCCAGGAAGAGGGTATTCCGGCGGCGATTGTTCGGGTGATCGACGACAGCGGGAGGGTCCGCACGATCTACCGGAGCAGTCAGCTGGCGTTCGGCGGAGCTCTTGCCACGCCGCACGGGATCGTGGCGGCGGGGAACGGCGCGGTCTACCTCTCCAACACTGGGCTGAACCAGGTGGTCCGCATCACGCGCGCCGGCCAACTCGAGGGCGTGGCCGGTTCCGGCGAAAGGGGCCATGCCGACGGCTCTCGCGCCGAGGCGACTTTCAACCTCCCCGGGTCGCTCGCGCTCTCGAGCCGGGGCGTCCTGTTCGTGGCCGATCAGGACGCCACCGTCGTCCGTGCCATCCAGCTGGGTCGCGGGGGCCTCCCGACGACGACCGTGCCGCTCGCGGAACTGGAGCCGTTCCCCCGGGTTGAAGGCGTCACGATCAGTGCGGTTCCGCAGACCGGCAACTTCCTGTCGGTCGACATGGAAGTGACGCCTTCCGGCGTTGTGATCGCGCCATTCTCGTTCGCACACCGGATCGACCGCCTCGGGCCGAGCGGCCTCGTGCAGACGTTCGCCGGGACGGGCGAGGAGGGATTCGTGGACGGCCCCTCGGCCGCAGCGCAGTTCTCCCTCCCGTGGAGCGTTGCCGTGGACGCCGATGGGGTGGTCTATGTGGCGGATGTCGGCAACAACGCTATTCGCCGAATCGGGACCGACGGCGAGGTCTCAACCCTCGACACACCCGACAGCCTGTCGCTGGACAGAAACGTGAAGCTCACGACGGATGGGGACGGCAACCTCTACGGGACCCGCGATGCCCATGTTCCTTACAGGGCGGGGGAGAGCACGCAGGGCACGGAGATATGGCGTCTCTCGCCGGACGGAGCGTTCTCGGTAGTGGCAGCGGTGCCCGGGCGGGTGACCGGCATGGACGTGGACGGGGAGGGCCAGATCTACTTGCTCACCAGGCTGTGGCGGACCGCTACGGTTAGCAGAATCGACGCCAGCGGTTCCGTAGCCACCGTGCTTGAGGACATTCCCGGGATGTACGGGGGGGTGCTCTCGCACGATCCCAGGGGAATCGTTGTCGAGAGTGATGGCACCGCGTACGTGGTCGATCTCGTCTTCCGGCGGGTCGTCCGGATCACCACGGATGGGGAGGTCGCGATCGTCGGAGATCAGAGCTCGTTCCGCTTCCGCCTTCCGCCTCTTGCAATCGCCCTGACTCCTGACGGTGACCTACTCGTTTCGGCGTTCGACAGACTCCACAGAGTGACGTTCCCGGAGTGACAAATGGGGTCGTCCGAAGGGGATGGGGCACCGGCCCCTGGAGGCTGGTAACAGGCGCTCTTGCGGTGCTCTTCGCCGTCGCCACGGTGGCGCCGTCCTCGGCGCAAGAGGCGGACACCGCTACCGTCGAGGTGCGGGTGTGGCAGAACGTGGGAGATCTCGAGGACATCCGCATCAGCGCGCGCCCGGCGGGCGGCTCGTGGCGGACGCTCGGGACCATCCCCCTGCCGCTCGACGAAACGACTGAAAGCGGCACGTTTCGCTACGGAGACATCGACCTTCCTGTGTCGTTGCCGGGCCGGGCGGTTCCGGCGACTGTCGAGGTACGCGTCTGGCAGAGAGTCGGTGCGAACGAGCAGGTCTACATCAGCGCGCGCCCGGCGGACGGCTCGTGGCGAACGCTGGGCACGATCCGGCTGCCGCTCGATGACGGCTTCAGCAGCAGCGGCACTTTCCAGTTCGGCGACATCGCGCTCGACGTACCGGTGCCTGCTGAAGAGGTGTCGACGCTGGCGGGCCGTGGGGGTGTGTACGGCGCGCGGGACGGTCAGGGCGCCAACGCGCGATTCGGGCGGGACACGATCTTCTCCCGGCCCACTGCCCTCGCGCTGGCCGCCCACCCCGACGGGAGCGTGATCGTCGCCGATCGCGACAACCACATGATTCGCCGGGTCGCGCCGGACGGGAGGGTCACGACGGTCGCGGGTGGCGAAGTGCGCGGCCTGGTCGATGGCGCCGGCGCCCTTGCGAGGTTCAACAACCCAACCGGCGTGGCTGTGGATTCCGAGGGCAACATCTACGTCGCCGACGACCTGAACCACCGCATCCGCAAGATCACGCCCGACAGGATCGTCAGCACGATCGCGGGCGCGGAGCAGCCCAGCATCGGGTACGAGTCCCGCGACGGGCCCGCCGACGAAGCGCTCTTCACGAACATGTTTGGGATCGCGCTGGGCCCCGACGGTGACCTGTACATCCTCGAGAGCAGCAAGATCAGGCGCCTCTCGCCGGCGGGTGAGGTCACGACCTTCGCGGGCGGCGATTCAGCCGGCGATCGCGACGGGCCGAGGCTGTCGGCGCAATTCTGGTACCTGCGGGGCATCACGGTCGACGACGCTGGCAACGTCTACACGCTCGAGGTAAACGACTTCGCCTCTCAGATCGGTGTCCCGACGGCGATTGTCCGGGTGATCGACGGCAGCGGGAGGGTTCGCACGATCTACCGGAGTGAGCAGCCGGTCTTCGGCGGGGCGCTCGCCTCGCCTTCTGGCATCGTGGCGGCCGGCAACGGCGCCGTCTACCTCTCCAACACCGGGTTAGACCAGGTCATCCGCATTACGCGCGCGGGCCAGCTCGAGGGCGTGGCTGGCTCCGGCGAAAGAGGCCACGGCGACGGCTCCCGGGCCGAAGCGACCTTCAGTCTCCCCGGGTCGCTCGCGCTCTCGAGCAGGGGCGTGCTGTTCGTGGCCGACCAGGGCGGCACCGTGGTCCGGGCTATCCAGCTGGGTCGCGGAGGCCTCCCGACGACGACCGTGCTGCTCGCCGAGCTCGAGCCGCTGCCGCGGGTCGAGGGCGTCACGATCAGCAGGCTTCCGCAGATCGGCAACATCTCCTTGATCACCATAGGTGTGACCCCGTCCGGTGTTGTGGTCGCGCCCTCCCCCAATGGACACCGGATCAACCGCATTGGGCCGAGCGGGCTGGTGCGAACGTTCGCCGGGACGGGCGAGGAGGGATTCGCGGACGGCCCCTCTGCCGCGGCGCAGTTCTCCTTCCCGCAGAGTGTCGCCGTGGACGCTGATGGGGTGGTCTACGTGGCGGAAACCGGTAACAACGCCATCCGCCGGATCGGGACCGACCGCGAGGTCTCGACCCTGGACACGCCCGATAGCCTGACGCTGGACAGGAACATCGAGATGACGGTGGACGCGGACGGGAACCTCTACGGAACCCGACCATCGTTCCTGGTTCCCTACGGGCCGGGGAGGTTCACGAACGGCACCGAGATCTGGCGTCTCTCGCCAGACGGAGGGTTCTCGGTTGTCGCCGCCGTAGTGGGAAGGGTGGACGGCATGGACGTGGACGGGGAGGGCCGTATCTACTTCGTCGCCCAGTACAACCGGGCCTCCTGGGTCGGGAGAATCGACGACGGTGGCTCGGTGACCACGGTGCTGGAGCGTGTGCCCGGGCACTACGGTGGGGCGCTCTCGTGGGAAACGAGGGGGATCGCCGTCGAGCGTGATGGCACTGCCTACGTTGTGGATTGGACCTTCCAGCGGGTCGTACGAATCGCCACCGATGGGGAGGTCGCGGTTGTCGGAGACCATAGCTCGTTCGGTTTCCGGAATCCGCTCACGGGCATCACCCTGACCCCGGATGGCGACCTCCTTATTGCGGAGTTCAGCAGGCTCTACAGAGCCACGTTGCCAGAGCGATGAGCGGAGTGCGGAGGGGATGGAGTGCCGGGGCCTGGGGGGCTGATGGCAGGCGTGCTCGCGGTCCTCTTTGCCCTTGCCGCGGTGGCGCCGGGCGCGGCCCAGGAGGGGGACACCGCCACCGTCGAGGTGCGCGTCTGGCAGGACGTGGGGAACGAGCTCGACATCTACGTCAGCGCCCGCCCGGCGGGCGGCTCATGGCGGACGCTGGGGACGATCCCGCTGCCGCTGGACGACGGCACGAGCTCCTCGGGCCGGTTCCAGTACGGCGATATCAGCCTCGATGTTCCCCTGCTCGGCCGGGCGGACCCGGCGACCGTCGAGGTCCGCGTCTGGCAGGACGTGGGGGATAGCTCCAGCATCTTTATCAGCGCGCGTCCGGCCGAGGGCGACTGGCGGATCCTGGGAACGATTCCGCTTCCGCTCGACGACGGCGTCAGCTCAAGCGGCCGCTTCCGCTACGGCAACATCAGCCTCGACGTCCCTGTCCCGCGACGGCCGGTCTCGACGCTCGCAGGCAGCGCAGGGTCGCTGGGGTCCAGCGACGGACAGGGCGACGGCGCGCGGTTCGGGGCCCACGCCGTCTTCAGCCAGCATCGACCCTGGGCGCTCGGGCTGGCCGCCGCCCCCGACGGCAGCGTGGTCGTCGCGGACTACTACAACGACGCCATCCGCCGGGTCGGGCCCGACGGGACGGTCACGACCATCGCCGCCGGCCGGGGCGACCGGGACGGCGAAGCGGAGGACGCACGCTTCTATCACCCGCGCGGTGTGGCGGTCGACGGGCGGGGGACCATCTACGTGGCAGACGAGCGCAACCACCGCATCCGGGCGATCACCGCGGATGGTGTCGTGAGCACGGTTGCCGGCACCGGCCGGTGGGAGTACGTCGACGGGCCCGCCGAGGAGGCGGGAATCATCAACCCGCGAGGGGTCGCGCTGGGACCGCTCGGTGACCTGTACATCATCGAGGCCACGCGTATCAGGCGGCTCTCGCCGGCGGGCCAGGTCTCGACTTTCGCCGGAGGTGAGCGCAACGGCTACCAGGACGGTTGGCGGGAGAACGCCGAGTTCTTCTCGCTGCAGGCGATCGCCATCGACGACGACGGCAACATCTTCGTCATCGACATCAACGACCGGGGCGGACTCGAGGAGTACTCTGCCGTCCGCCTCATCGACACGACCGGGACCGTCCAGACCGTCCTGCGCAGTGATGGGCTCAACAGCGGCGGATCGCTCGGGTACCCGGCGGGTATCGCGCCCGCCGGAGATGGCGGCGTGTACCTCTCCAACACCGGCCTCCACCAGATCGTCCGGCTGACCCGCGCGGGCGATCTTGAAGCGGTGGCGGGAACGGGCGAGAAGGGTTGGCTTGACGGCACGCGCGGCGAGGCGCGCTTCAACCTGCCGGGGCCGCTCGCGCTCTCGTCCGACGGCGTCCTGTTCGTCGCTGACCAGGCCACGACCGTGGTGCGAGCCGTTGAACTCGCCCGCGGTGGTCTGCCGGCAGGCGCTGTGCCTCTCGCGACCTATGAAGGGCCGCCCCGCGCCGTCGGCGTGACCGTCACGGCTCTCCCGCAGCTGGACACGTTCAACTCGGACGGGTTTGCGCTCTCGCCCGACGGCTACCTCATCGGGCCTGGCTCGTTCCTCAACGATGTCCGGCGGCTCGCCCCCGACGGCACCGTCACGGTCCTGGCGGGGGACGGCGAGCGGGGCTTCCTCGACGGCCCGGCCGAGGAAGCGAGGTTCTCGAACCCCTCGTACGTGGCCGTCGACGCCGATGGGAATGTGTACGTGCTGGACGGCGGCAACGAGGCCATCCGCCGCATCGCCCCCGATGGTCATGTCACGACGGTCCTGGACTGGCTCCCGACAGGACTGTTCTCCATTACGGGTCTGGCCGTGGACGCGAACGGCAACCTGCTGATCGGGGACGAGAGCAACGGCGTCTGGCGTCTCGAGGACGGCCAGCTCTCGATCGCCGCCCGGGTCCAGCCGGGTTGGCTCTCGGCGATCGACGTCGACGCGAGCGGCCGGCTTCACTACGCGGCCGGGAGGTCGTTCCCGGTCACGATCGGGAGCATCAGTGAGGTGGGCAGCGTCACGGTGCTGGTCGAGGCTGGTCCGGGCCACTACGGCGGAGCGTTCTCCGGGTGGCTGCGCGACATTGCGGTGGCGAGCGATGGCACCGTCTACGCGGTTGACCTGGATTACCAGCGGGTGATGAGCATCTCCCCGGACGGGGATGTTGCGATCGTCGTCGACATCCAGTCGTTCCCCGGGGTCACACGATTCGACCCACATGCGGTCCTCGTGACGCTCGAGGGCGACCTGCTCGTGTCCGAGTTCAACCGAATCTGGCGGGTCACGCTCCCCTAGCCGGACGCGGCGGGTGGAGTAGTTCCCGCCACGTGTGCGTTATGGTCGCGCGGATGCCTTGCAGTGGTGGTCTGTGAAACGGCTGGCCGTCGCGGTCGTTGGAATGCTGCTGGGGCTCGCGGTGGCGCCCGGAGCGGCGCAGGGTGAGCCAACGGCGCCCATCGAGGTGCGCGTCTGGCAGGACGTGGGGGACGAGCTCGACATCTACGTGAGCGCTCGTCCCGCCGCGGGTTCGTGGGGGACGCTGGGAACGATCCCGCTGGCCCTCGACGATGGGATCAGCTCGAGTGGCCAGTATCGCTACGGCGACATCTCGCTCGACGTGCCCCTGCTCAACCGTGCGACCCCCGCGACTGTCGAGGTGCGCGTTTGGCAGGACGTGAGGGGGAGCGAACGCATCTATGTCAGCGCCCGCCCCGCAGGCGGCTCGTGGTCAACGCTCGGCACAATCCGGCTCTTGCTGGACGACGGCGTCAGCTCCAGCGGCGTTTTCCGTTTCGGTGACATCAGCCTCGACGTGCCTCTCCCCGCCGAGGAAGTGGGCACCCTAGCCGGGTACGCGGGCGACTGGGGCTTTGCGGACGGACGGGGGACCGAAGCACGCTTTGGGCGCCAGTACGAGAGAAGTTTCGGCGACCTGAAGGTAGACGTAGCGCCCGACGGGAGCGTAATCGTGGCGGACCCGGCGAACACTGCCGTTCGACGCGTCGCCCCCGACGGCACCGTGACCACTGTCGCTGGTCGTCACAGGGGGTTTCTTCCGGCGCCAGTCGACGTCGCCGTGGATGCGGAGGGAAGCATCTATGTGGCCAGCCGGGGGGATGGCCTGATCCGGAAGTTCTCGTCTGACGGGAGGGTAACGAGGGTTATCGCGGGAGGCGGTCCTGAGACCCCCGCGTTTGAACCCCCGCCCCCCTCGACCGCTGAAGAGGCGTATTTCTGGAACATCAAGGGAATCGCGCTGGGTCCACAGGGCGACCTCTACGTCATCGAGCAGGAACAGATCAGGCGGCTATCGTCCTCCGGCTGGGTTACCACCATCGCCGGCGGGAGCGGGCTTGGCCACGTCGACGGGCCGGGTGCCCAAGCGCAGTTCCACCGCCTGCAGGACATTGCCGTTGACGATGACGGCAACGTGTATGTCATCGACCTCACGTACGTACTCGGCAGGGGCGCCGTTCCGGCCATCCGCAAAGTCGACACGGATGGTGTCGTCAGCACGCTCTACCGGGGCGAGCATCCCGCCTTTGGCGGCGCGTTGGCGGGGGCAACGGGGCTCACCCTGTCGGACGATGGCGAGGTACTGATCTCGAACACGGGGCGGCACCAGATCGTCCGGCTCACTGCTGACGGCACCCTGCAGGGAATAGCCGGCTCCGGGGAGGACGGGTACCTGGATGGCCCCAGGGACGCCACTGCCCTGAGCCTCCCGGGCTCGCTTGCCCTGCTGCCCGGTGGCGGACTTGTGGTCGCGGATCAGTCGGGGAGCCTGCTTCGGGTGATCGCTCCCGATGCGGACGGCTCAGCCTTGCCCGAGATCGCACTTGCAGCCGGGAAGTCCGTCCCCCTGCTGGAAGGCGTGCAGGTCAGCGCCTACATCAGAAACCTGTCGTTCTATCCGGGATCGATGGCACTGGATGAGTCCGGCCACGTCGTGGTCTCGGACCCTCAATTCAGCGCTGTCCGTCGCGTCTCCCCGGATGGGGCGGTGGCGACCCTGGCCGGGGCCAATGGGACCGGCTTCCGCGACGGCGCGGGTGACGAGGCGCAATTCGATGGGCCCGGGGGGCTCGCTATCGCTCCCGACGGCTCCATCTACGTCGCGGACTACGGAAACGACAGCATCCGCGAGATTGCGGCCGATGGCTCCGTCACGACGGTCCTCTTCCCTGAGGGTTTCGAGATTCCCCGTCCCGGCGCACTTGCCATCGATGGCAACGGGAACCTGCTCGTCGCCCAGCTGTTCCCCGGCCGCCTGGTTCGGCTCTCGCCGAGCGGGGAGGCTTCGGTCCTCCTCGACGGGGGACTGCAGTTCATCCACGGGATCGCGGTAAGCGACGACGGTGATGCCTACCTCACGGCCAGGCGTCACGAGAGGGCCGTGATCGTGCGGGTCACGCCAGACGGTGGAATTTCGACCGTCTTCCAGGGCGCCCGCGAGGAACACGGCGGGATATTCACGCTTGACGTCGAAGGCATCGCCGTGGCCGGCGACGGTACGCTCTATGTCGTCGATTCCGGGTACGGCCGCGTCGTGAGGATATCGCCGGATGGCAGCGTCGCTATCGTCGTCGAACAGGAGGCGTTCTCCCGCGTCCGGAATGAGGTTGCAGACGCGATTCTCCTAGCCCCTGACGGCAGCCTGCTCGTCTCCACCATCGACGCCATCTGGAAGATCACACTGCCGGACGAATAGCCGCTAGCGGGCCTTGGAGCCGCCGTCGACCTGGTAGTAGGCGCCTGTCATGAAGGATGACTCGTCGCTCAGGAGGAAGGCTGCGAGGGCGGCCACCTCGTGGGGCTCGCCGTAGCGCCGCAGGGGGAGACCGGCGGCGATGTCGCGGTGCCGGCCCTCGGGGTCGTCGGGATCGCCGCCACGCTCGATGGACCGCATCATGCGCGTCTCGATGGGCGCGGGGCAGATGGCGTTCACGCGGATGTTGTCGCGGGCGAACTCGAGCGCGGCCGTGCGCGTGATGCCTATGACGGCATGCTTGCTCGCGCCGTAGGCGACGAGGTGGGGGGTGCCGCCCAGACCCGCCGTCGAGGCGGTGTTGACGACGGCGCCACCACCACGCGCCTGCATCGCCGGGGCGATGGCCTTCAGCCCCAGCCAGACGCCCTTCACGTTGACGGCGATGACCTTGTCGAACATGTCCTCGGGGTAGTCCGTGAGCGGCGTGACGAGGCCCTCGATGCCGGCGTTGTTGAAGAAGCCGTCGATGCCGCCGAAGTTGTCGACGGCCTCGCGCACGTAGCGCTGGTGGTCGTCCCAGACGGTCACGTCGGCGGGAACGGCGATGGCCTCGCCCCCCTCCGCTTCGACTGCCTCGACGGCGCCGCCGAGGTCGCTGCCCGCGAGGTCGACGGCAACGATGCGGGCGCCCTCCTGCGCGAGCCGTACGCAGGTGGCGCGGCCGATGCCTCCCGCCGCGCCGGTGATGACGACGACCTTGTCCTCGAAGCGCTGGGTTGCGTGCTCGCTCATGACAGTTCTCCCCGGGGCCGGTGGCCCGCGCGGCGTAGTGTAGGAGAGGAGGGCGCGGAGGGGGCGACGGGTAGGGGCGGCGGCGCTATTCTGGGAACTCGCTCGGGGTGTAGCTCAGCCAGGTAGAGTGCTTCGTTCGGGACGAAGAGGTCCCCGGTTCAAATCCGGGCACCCCGACCAGCCTTCCCCCACCGATCCCGATGTCAGCGGCTGCCCGCCGGTATGCGCCCGAGGGCGTTCGCGAGCCGTTCTCGCACCTCGGCGGCGATAACGGCGAGCGCCTCGTTCCCCACCCCGCCCAGCGTGACCGTCGGGTCGACCGCCTCGACGACGATGCCGTCGCCACTCGCGTGCACGGCGACGCTGCAGGGCAACAGCGCGCCCGCGTCGGGGTCGGCTTCTATGGCGCGGCGAAGCAGGTCGCCGTCGCAGACCCCGAGGATGGTGCAGGTGTGGCCGAGGGCGCCGCTCGCGTCGAGCGTGGTGGCGATGTCGAAGCCCTGCTCACGCAGGGCCTCCTTCGTGCGGTTCAGCCCCTCGATGAAGTCGAAGCTGGCGGTGCGCCGCAGGGCGAAGGGGCGCTCCTCGACGGATGAAGCTGACATGCGCGGGATGGTAGCAGGGTGGGGAGGGTCCGGGGCGCGGTCGACGGTGGCGAGCGGCTGGCGCACCCTTGTGCTGTGCCCGTTGCAGGATTGCGGCTCGCCCTTGCGCTGGCGGCGCTGACGCTGCTCGCGGGGGGCTGCGCCGGTGGTGGTGGCGGTTCAGGGGTGACGGTCGAGACGGTGACGCCGGCCTCGGAGGAGACGCCGCCGCCGCGCGTGGGCGTCGCGACCGAGGAGGCCGCGATCGTGCCGCCCGAGCTCATCGTGTCCGTCGACGAGGTTCCGCAGGGCGGGGCCGTGCTCGTGTCTGTCACCGGGAGCGTGGAGGAGGGCCAGGTCGTGTTCCTCGGCCAGCGCTACCCGCTCACCCAGGGCGACTTCAGCATGTACACGTACGTCGGTATCGGCGTCTTCGATTCCCCGGGAACGCACACGATGCTGGTGCAGGTCACGATGGTGAACGGCACGGCGGGCAGCTTCGAACGGGAGATCACCATCACTGAGTCCGTGTGGGACATCGCCAACCTCTACTACCAGGAAGGCGCGGGCGACCCGGTGCTCGACCAGGCGGAGCGCGATCGCGAAAACGCCCTCCTGGCCGACACGTACGCCGTGGTCACGCCCGAGAAGCTCTGGGAGGGGCGCTGGCGGTCGCCCTCCGGGGGGCAGATATCGAGCCAGTTCGGGGAGCGGCGTTCGTTCAACGACGGGCCCGTCGGGGGGAACCACGGCGGTACCGACTTCGCCGCCCCTGAGGGGGCGCCCGTGACCGCGACGAACAGCGGTCGCGTGGCGCTGGCGCGGCAGCTCGCCCTGCGCGGAAACACAGTCATCATCGATCACGGGGGAGGCGTGTTCTCGGGTTACGCTCATCTGAGCGCCTTCGCCGTCGCCGAGGGGCAGGAGGTGGAGAAGGGCCAGGTGATAGCCTTCGTGGGCAACTCCGGCCTCTCGACCGCGCCGCACCTGCACTGGGAAATCTCCATCCACGGGGTGCTCGTCGACCCGATGCGCTTCATCGACGGCAGGAACGGCTTCTAGGCGATGCGGCTGACGGTCGAGGTCGAGGGCGAAGGCGCCGCGGGAGCCCTGCCCGGTCAGGGCGCGGCGCTCGTGGCCTTCATGTCCTTCGCGGCCGTGCGCGGTTTCGGCGCGCGCCATCCGCTCATCGCGCTGTCGGAGCGGGTCGCGGACCTGGGCGTGCGGCTGGGACCGCTGACGACCTTCTACGAACGCGGCGCCGAGGACTCCGAGGATGAGGCGAACCTGGAGCGGGCCTGGCAGGACGCCCGTCCCCTGGCGGAGAGCCTGGAGGCGCTGGTCAAGGCGCTGGACGAGGACGAGCGCGCGGCCGTGTTCGTGCGGCGCGCCGGGGCGGAGTCGCTGGGCGAGGAGGCGGCTGCCCTGCGCGACATCGTCGAGGGCGCGGGGCGCGCCAAGCGCCGCGTCCGCCTAACCTACGAGCTGTGATTCGCCGACGCCGGGAAGCCATCAGTGCGCGGGAGCGCTGGCTTGCGGGGCCGCAGTCCCTCGCGCGCGCCCTCGATTCGCCCGCGGGGCGGGGGCTCCTCTTCCCCCGCGCCGAGAAGATGATCGAGCTGCTGCAGCTCGACACCGCCCGCACCTACCTCGATGTCAGCCTCGGTGGGGGTGGCTTCGCCGAGCTGCTTGCGAGGGGGGCGGGCTCCCCCGCCCTCCCAGTCGTGCTCGACGTGTCGGCGGCGGGCGACTCGGTCGACCTCGTCGCCTGGCCGGAGCAGCTTCCCTTCCGGGACGCGTCCTTCGACGCCGTCACGGTCCTGCACGTGCTGCGCGCCCTCGACGACGATGCCGTGCACGGCTTCGCCGAGGAGCTCTCGCGCATCCTGGCGCCGGGCGGCGCCGGGCTGATCGTCGAGTTCGCGCCGGTGCGCTGGGGCCCGCTCAACGACCTGCACCGGCGCATCGTGTCGGGAGGCTGCGCGGAGGTCGACCTGCGCGGCTGGGGCCGCATGGCGGCGCTCCTGACGGAGTGCGGCTTCGACGCGATCGACCTGGTCGAGTTGGGGCCGTTCGCCCTGCCGCCGATCCCGCGAGTCTGCGTGCTGGTGCGCCGCAGCCCCTAGCAGGTCGCCTCGATGAGGCCCTGGCGGTGGCCGAGGCGGGGCAGGCGGCGGTTGAGGCCGGCGAGCACCTCGTAGTTGATGGTGTCGATGTGGCCGGCCACCTCGGCGGCCGTGATCGTCTCGCCACCCTGCTCGCCGATGAGCACGGCCTCGTCGCCTTCGACAACCCCGGGGACGCCCGTAACGTCGATCAGGAACTGGTCCATGCAGATGCGCCCCACGATGGGGCAGCGCCGGCCCCCGGCGAGCACATGGCCGCGGTTGCTGAGTGCGCGGTGGTAGCCGTCGGCGTAGCCGATGGGCACCAGCGCGACGCGTGACTGGCGTTCGGCCACCCACGTGAGGCCGTAGCTGACGCCCTCGCCGGGGGCGACATCAAAGACGCGGGCGAGGCGCGCCTTCATGCTGAGGACGCGCTGCAGGCCGGGGTTGGGGGTGTGGTCGGGAAGGGCGCCGTACAGGCCGAGCCCCGTGCGCACGGCGTCGTAGCGGAACTCGGGGTGGCGGATGGTGGTGGCGGTGTTGGCGATGTGGCGCATCGGCACCGGCCCGGCGAGGCGCACCGCCTCGGCCACGACCCGGTCCTGCTCCAGGGTGAAGGAATCGTCCTCGTGGTCGGCGTTGGCGAGGTGCGTCCAGAGCGCTTCGAGCGTGACGCCCTCAAGGGTGCGCACCTGGTCCGCGAGTGTGGCGACTTCGTCCGGAGCGAGGCCGAAGCGGTGCATGCCGCTGTCGACCTTCACATGGACCGGCACTGGCGCCTTGCCGGCACGCAACGCCGCCTCGGAGACGGCCCCGGCCTGCTCCTCGCTGTCGACGGTCAGGGTGATGTCGTGCGCGACCGCCGTTTCGGCGTCCTCGGCGAACGAGTGGCCGAGGACGAGCACGGGCTGGGTGACGCCCGCCTCGCGCAGGTCGACCGCTTCGGCCAGATAGACGACGGCGAAGCGTTCGATGCCGGCGGCCTCGAGGGCGGGCCCGACAACGTCCGCGCCGTGGCCGTAGGCGTTTGCCTTCACCACGGCCATGACGGTCGCGTCTCCGGCGGTTTCGCGAAGGACGCGGGCGTTGGTGTCGAGGGCGTCGAGGTCGAGCTCGATCCAGGCGTTGAGCGCCTGCGTGGCGCTCTCGAGGGGCGTTCCGATAGTTCCGGGACTGCTGGTGGTCACGGCTGCCCCCTTCCCCGGGCGGCGCTTTGACCCGCCCTTGAGAACGGGCCTAGCATCGATGGGGTGGAGGCCAGACGCAACCGGCCCGGCCCTCGGCGCCTGAGGGGTGTGTGGCGCGGTGCGTTGGCTGCCTTGGTCGCGGCCCTCGCGCTGGTCTCGTGCGGCGAGGACACCCCTCCTCCTGCCCCTTCCCCGACCCCGACGACCGTCGCGGCGCCTGCCGCGACCCCCACGCCGGAACCGGCGGCGCTCCTCGACGAGGCGAACGTGCTGCTGCGGGGCGGCCGCTACGACGAGGCGGCGGCAATGTTCGCGACCGTGGCGGAGCGTGCGACGGACCCGCAGCTCCGCTCGACGGCCCTGCTCGGGGAGGCCGTGGCCGCGTATGACACAGGCGCGCACGGGCGCTCGATGGGGCTTCTGCGCCGTGCGCTGGAAGCGGCGACACACGGGTCGCCGGAGGAGGCGCGCGCGGTCTACCTGCTGGGCGTGCGGTTGAACGAGGCGCGCGCCTTCGAGGAGGCGGTGGCGCTGCTGCGGCCCCACTCCGTGTTCGGAAGCGGGCTGGCGCTCGGCCCTTCGATTGCGTCCGAGTACGCCCGCGCGCTTGCCGGGAACGGAGAAGTCGAGCGGGCGGAGACGGTGTGGCAGTCGCTGCTGGCGACGCCGGGGCTGGGCGAGCAGCTGCGGCTCCCGATCCTGCGCCAGCGCGCAGCCATCGCCCGCGTCGAGGACGACCTGGAGGGCCGGCGGCGCTGGCTCGGCGAACTGGCGAGGCTCACCCGCGATCCGGAGGTCCGGCACGAGTTGGCGGCCGTCGGCTTCCTGCTCGGCGACCTCGACCTGTTCGAGGCGCAACTGCGCGCCATCATCGCCGAAAGCCCCTGGACCGAGGAGGCGTTGTTCTCGCTGCGCGACTTGCGTCAGGCCGGCTACGAGGTCGATCCGGGCCAGGAGGGGTTCGTGTACTACCGGCACGGGGCGTTCGCCCAGGCGCGGGCCGTGCTCCTTCCGGCGGTGCAGGATCCGGCGGCGAGCGCGGAAGAGCTGGCCTATCGCACCTACTTCCTCGCAGCTGCGTATGACGACGAGGGGTTCTACTTGGAGTCGATACCGCTCTATGACGCGGTTGCGGCGGCGCCGGAGGCGGGGGTGTTCGGGCATCGGGCGCGGTACTGGGCGGCGCGGGCGCTTGAGAACGCAGGGCTTTTTGACGAGGCGGCGGCGCGGTACGACGCCGTGGCGGGGGAGACCGGGGCCGAGTTCGCCGCGGAGGCGGCCTTCCGGAGCGGTTTCTCGCGGCTGCGGTCGGGGAACGTGGCGGGCGCGCTCGAGGCCTGGGCGGCAAAGGACGTGGTGGAAGCGCGCACCCACTACTGGCGGGGACGGGTGCTGGAGGATCTGGGAGACGCGGAGGAGGCGCGACGCGCGTACCTGGAGGCGGTCGCGCTGCAGCCACGAGCGTTCCACGGGATCGAGGCGCGTCGCGCGCTGGCGCTGGACGTTGGCGGGGATGGGCGCTACCGGCGCCTGGCGCCGCCGCCTGTGCCCGACTGGGAGGGGCTGGCCGCCTGGCTCGCGACGCACCGCCCGGGAGGGAAGCTGCGCGAGGTGGCAGCGGAGGCGCCGGAGCTGGCACACGTGGGGTTGCGGGACCGGGCGGCGGAGACCATTCAGCTTGCCGCCGCCCGCACCAGCGACCCGTGGACGCTGCTGTCGCTGGCGCGAGCGGCGACGGAGGCGGGACTGCCGGAGCATGTCACGGCAATTGCGCAGCGAATACAGTTGATACTGAATCTCGATAACGCTGCCCTCCCCGACCCGTTCGCGCGGCTGCGCTACCCGCTGCCGCATGCGGCCCTGCTGGAGGAGCACGGCAAAGCGAACGGCCTCGACCCGCTGTTCCTGGCGGCGCTCATCTACCAGGAGAGCCGCTGGAACCCGACGGCGGTCTCGGTTGCGAACGCCGTGGGCTTGACGCAGGTCATCGGTCCGACGGCCGAGTGGATCGCCGGGCAGCTTGGCAAGGGCGACGTGGCCCCGGGGGAGCTGTTCCGGCCGGCCGTGTCGATCGAGTTCGGCGCCTACTACCTGGGCGTCCAGCTGCGGGAGTTCGGGGACCCGCACCCGGCCCTGGCGGCGTACAACGCGGGTCCATCCAACGCGGAGCTGTGGAGTCTGGTGGCGTCGTGGCCGCCGCCGGACTTCGTGGAGGCGATCACGTTCCGGGAGACTCGTGCTTATGTGCAGTTAGTCATGGAGCACTATGCCTGGTACCGGGCGCTGTACGGATAAGGGACTGGCGGGTAGGGGGAATGGGTCGTAGGTTAGTGGGCCGAGGAAACAGGCCGTGTCGCCGAAGAGAACGTATCAACCGCACCGCCGCCCACGCCGCCGCCGTCACGGCTTTCGCCGGCGGATGGCGTCGCGCTCGGGTCGGGCGATACTGAAGGCGCGGCGTGTGAAGGGCCGGAGGCGGCTGACGGTCGTCTAGGCGGGGGACGCGCGGTGGAGCCACTGCGGCGGCGCGCAGATTTCGAACAAGTGTTCTTATCCGGGACATTCGTGAGAGGCCGCACGGTCTCGCTCAGGATTCTGGAGCGCGGCGAAGGGCCGACCCGTGTCGGATTCGCGGTAGGAAAGCGTCTGGACAAGCGTGCGGTAATCAGGAACCGCGTTCGCCGTCGCCTACGGGAAGTGCTTCGGCGCCTCAAGCTGCGCGAGGGGTACGACGTTGTGGTGATTGCGAGGCGATCGGCGCTTAGCGATGGTTCGGTCGCCCTTGGGATGGATGTGGCAGCGGTGTGTGGGAGGGCAGGGCTGCTCCCTGAGGAGCATGTGGAGTGAGGTGGGTGCTGATCGGTGCCATCCGTGTGTACCAGGTGACTCTGGCGGCCCTGTTCATGGGGAACTGCCGGTTCGAGCCCAGCTGCTCGAGGTATGGCGAGGAAGCACTGCGCCGGCACGGCGCAATGCGCGGTACCTGGCTCACGGCGAAGCGACTCGGCCGGTGTCGGCCGGGAGGCGGTTTCGGGTACGACCCGGTGCCGGACTGAGGCACCTGGGTGTTTCACGTGAAACAGTCGGTTGGGAGTACTGCCCGGTACTAGTGTGGGCCTACGGGTCAGCACCCGCTGGCCCGATAGCGCTGGCCCATCTCTCGCGAAAGTCGCCATGCGAAAAAACAGCGCCAAGCGGACGTTTGGCGAGGCAGTGTGGTGCTGAACGGCTGTTGAGGAAGTGGGGAAAAGGTCACCTGGGGAAGGGCGAGGGCGTCCGAGCTGAATCGAATGCGGGAGGGAAGGGCGTACGGGTCAATGGACGGGGAGGCTGCAAGAGAAACGGAGATCGCTCGGGCGCGGAGGCGAAGGTGACCTGCGAGACGATGAGGCCCCGCAGTGTTTCACGTGAAACATTCGGATCCAGCACGTTCAAAGAGTTTACGGAATAGATAAAGCGCTGAAGCAGGTAATCTAAGATCCCTCTCGCGGCCTGACGAAAGTTGCGGAGATGCTGTGTTTCACGTGAAACACATACTTACGTCTGCTGACCGTAACGGGTTGGCTGCTAGGATGCCCTCTGTGCGCCTGTCGAAGCTCCTGATTCCCGTGATCCTGGTTGTGGCGGTGTTCTCCAGCGCCTGCGTGGGGTTTTCCGAGCCCCGCGGCTGGGCCGCGCCCGTGTTCGACGGGGAAACGGTCTACGTGTTCCTGGATCGCGACGAGTTCGTCGCCGCTAACCTCGACGAGTTCGGTGCGGAGTGGAGTTGGACGTTCCCGGACGAAGATCTCGACGCGGAGAAGGAGATCGACCTCGAGGCGGTCTACGGACCGCCCCTGTTCGCGGGGGATCGCATCATTCTCGCCGGTTTTTCGGGGGAAATGGTCGCTCTCGGCCCGGAGGGGCGTTATATCGCGGGGCGAGGGAGCTGGTGGCGGGATGATGTGAACGGCAGCATCGTGGGGGGCGCCACGCTCGCCGGCGACCGCTTCGTGTTCGGGACGACGGAACAGCGCCTCTACGTGCGTAACGTCGTCGATGGGGGCGCCGTCGCGCCCTGGCCGTCCGATGGCCGGAAGCTGAAGGGTGAAATCTGGTCTCAACCCGTTGTCGTCGACAATATCATGTACGTCGGGACCATGGACGGCAACCTCTACGCCTTCGACCTCGAGTCGGGACAGGAGCTCTGGACGCGGCCGTTCGATGCGGGTGGGGCGATAGCCGACCTGGCGTACATCGGCGACGGGGTGCTGTTCGTGCCGACGCTGCGCGGCCAGGTATGGCTTGTCGACGCGGAAACCGGCGCCGCCCTGCGCGATCCGTTTGAGGCCGAGGGCTGGGTGTGGACGCGTCCCGTGATCCGTGACGGCGTCGCCTACTTCGGTGACTTCGAGGACCTGGTCTATGCCTGGGATATGGACTCCGGGCGGACGCTCTGGACCTACCGTGCGGAAAACAAGGTCAAGGCCCAGGGCGTCATAATCGATGAAACGCTTATCGTTGGCGATGAGAGCGGCACGGTGCACTTCGTGGATCTGGCAAGTGGTGTGCGGCGGAATGCTGTGAAACTCGACGGGGCTGGGAAGATTCGCGCAGGTTTGGTGGAAAAGGAAGGTTTTGCCTGGATCCTTGGCACCGAGGGCAGGCTCTACCGCGCCGACCCCGCGACGCTCACGGTCATTGAGCGTGAAGTGCGAGGCCTGCCGTGATCACCGCAGTCCCGCAGAGGGCCTTCCTCGGCCTCGCCCTGATCGGCGGCGTTGCGCTTGTCTTCGCGATCGCGACCTTTGGCTTCGGGCGGACGTTCACCGTCGGGTTGCTCGACCCGATGATCAACGTGCTCGTGGTGCTCAACCACGCCCTCTGGGGCAGCTTCGGGCTTGCGGTCATCGCCTTCACCATCCTCGTGCGGCTCGTCACCTTCCCGCTCACCATGCGCCAGCTCCAGCAGACGCGCGCGATGCAGGCGTTGCAGCCGCGCGTGCAGGAGCTCCAGAAGAAGTTCACCGACCCCAAGCGGCGCCAGGAAGAGATGATGAAGGCCTACCGCGAGGCGGGGGTCAATCCGCTCGGCTGCCTGGGCCCGCTGGTGCTGCAGTTCCCCATCCTGATCGCGCTCTTCTACGCCATCCGCCAGACCCTCGCGATCTCGCCGGAAGCGCTCGACAACCTCTCCGGCCACCTCTACTCGTGGAGCTACATCCAGAGCGCCATCCCGCTCGAAGAGAGCTTCATCGGCATCAACCTGGCCGAAGGCGCGTCCATCAGCGTGCTCAACCTCAACCTCCTGATCGTGGTGCTGGTCGGGTTCTCGACGTGGGCCCAATCGAAGACGACGGTCACCGTCGCGACGGACGAACGGGCGCGCACGCAGCAACAGATGATGACCTGGATGCTGCCCATCATGTTCATGTTTTTCGGTCTCAGCTTTCCCAGTGGAGTGAGCCTCTACTGGGTTGTCACCTCGTTTGTGAGCGTAGGGCTCAACGTCATGGTTTACGGCTTCCCCGCGCTCAACATTCCGCCTCTGGTGGGGCCACCCAATCCCCCCGCCACGGTCGAGGCAACCGCATCCGTACCTTCGGAGGGCTCGGGCCAGTCACGCTCGCGGCCCTCCCGCGAATTGAGGACATCTGCTCATGGAACACGCCGAAGCAAACGGAAAAACCGTCGACGACGCGCTTAAGGCGGCGTTGGCCAAGCTCAACGCCACCGTTGATGAAGTCGAGATCGTCGTGCTGGACGAAGGACAGCGCGGGGGCCGCCTCTTCGGGCGCGGCGCCCGCGACGCCGTCGTCCGCGTCGAGCGCCGCGCGGACGGGCCGCGCGAACGCTCGCCCGAACCTCCCGATACCAGCATCCCCCGCGGGCGAGGCGGACGTGGGGGACGTGGTGGCAGCGGTGGAGCCGCTGGCCGCGACCGTGGACGCCGTGGGGGTGGTGGCGGTGGGCGCCGGCGGGGCGGCTCGGGCGGCCCGCGCGGTGGCTCGGGTGGCGGCCAGCGCGCCGAGCGCGCGCCCCAGCTGACCGAACAGGACTTCTTCGGCGAGGGCGCCGCCCCGCCCCCGCGCCAACCGGCGCGAAGCGGGCCTCCGCCTCGCCGCTCGTCCGGTGGCGGCGGTGGCGGTGGTTCCCGCCGCGAACGGCCGCGCAGGCGTCGGGAAGAGAATATCGAGCCCGACATCAACGCCGAGGAGGTCGATCTCGCGGCCGAGGTGGTCGACTCCATCCTCCAGATCCTCGAGATCGACGCCGATATCAACATTCGCGAGCCCGTGACCGCCGGCGACGGGCTGGGCAGCGCCCGAGCCGTGATCGACATCTCCGGGGACGACCTCGGGATGCTCATCGGGCGGCGGGGTGAGAGCCTCATGGCCTTCCAGTACGTGGTGAACCTCGTGATGACGCGTCGCTTCCCTGGGCGCGGGTCGATCACGGTCGACGTCGAGCAGTACCGCCGCCGTCGCGAGGACCAGGTGGTCTCGCTGGCCGAGCGCATGGCCGAGCGTGTGCGCGACATCGGCGAGCCGATCACGCTCGAGCCGATGTCGGCCGCCGAGCGTCGCCTGGTCCACCTCGCCCTCGTCGACGACCCCGAGGTCGAGACGAACAGCGTCGGCGAGGGGGACAGCCGCAAGGTTGTCATCAGCCTGCTGGAGGATTGATGGAATGAGCCCGTCCGCGCCAAGAATCGTGATCGTCGGGAACGTGACCGAGGACTTGACGCCCGAGGGCGCCTGGACGCCGGGCGGCCCCGCGCTCTACAGCGCGCGCGCCGCGGCGGCGCTGGGCGCGGACGTGACGCTCGTAAGCCGCGTGCCCGAGGACTACGACCGGAGCCTCTTCGAGGGGCTGACCGTGAAGGAGCTCCCGGCCGAGGGCAGTCCCCGCTTCGAGAATACCCATCCCGACGGTGGGCTCCGCCGCCAGATGCTGCACCAGGCGGGTGAAGCGATCGCCACGGATGACCTGCCCGCGGGTCTGACCGCCGACGCGGCCATCGCCGCCCCGGTGCTCGATGAGCTGGAAGTGTTCCCGTCCGTCGAGGCGCCCGTGCGCATTGTCTCGCTGCAGGGCGCGCTGCGCTGGGGCATGCCGAACCGGCCCGTGCGTCGCGCGGCCTACGCGCCTTCCCGGTCGCGGGCGTTGCAGCCGATGGGGGCGATCGCGGTCTTCAGCGACGAAGACGCCGATGATCCCCCCGACCTCGCGCGAGGGCTCTCCGCCCGCGGCCCGGCGATCGTGACGCGCGGCGCTCGCGGCGCCTGGCTCTATCGCAGGGGCGCGCGCAGCGTCCTGCCCGCCTTCGCCACGAACGTGTGCGACACCACGGGCGCCGGAGACGGCTTCGTCGCGGCCCTCGCGGTGCGGCTGGTCGAGTCGGGGGACTTGTTCGAATCGTGTACATTCGCAAATGCGATGGGGTCTCTGGTGGTTGAACGAAGCGGCATGGTGGCGATGCCTTCACGCAAGGACGTAGAGGCGCGCGTGCGGAGGGGAGTGGCGGATGGCGCGTGAGATCATCGCGTTCGTGAACCAGAAGGGGGGCGTGGGCAAGACCACGACCGCCGTCTCGTTGGCTGCCGCCCTCGGGCGTCGGGACGAACGCGTGCTGCTCATCGACCTCGACGCGCAGGCGAACGCCACCAGCACCGCCGGCATCGCGCAGGTCGAGGGGCCGTCGATCTACGAAGTCCTGATGATGGAGGCCGACGCCCGCGACTGTATCGTGTCCATTGAGGAGGAGCAGTTCGACGTGCTGCCCGCGACGCGCGAGCTCTCCGGCGCGGAGGTCGAGCTGGCGCCCGCCATGGCCCGCGAGCAGCGCCTGAAGAACATCTGCGAACCCCTGGCGGAGGAGTACGACTGGATCTTCATCGACTGCCCGCCCTCGCTCGGCATTCTCACGGTGAACGCCCTTACGGCGGCGACGAGTGTGGTCATTCCCGTGCAGTGCGAGTACCTGCCGATGGAGGGCCTGGCGCGCCTGATGGAGACGCTGGCGCTCGTGCGGAGCAACCTCAACCCCCGCCTGCGCACCCTCGGCCTGGTCCTGACGATGCTCGACCGGCGCACGCGGCTCGCTCGCGAAGTGGCCGCCGACGTGATGACCCACTTCCCCAACCAGACCTTCAACACCGTGATTCCGCGCGCCGTCAGCATTGCCGAGGCGCCGAGTTACGGGCAGTCGATCTTTCGGTACAGCCCGGGGAGCCGTGCCGCCACCGCCTATCGCAGGCTGGCGAACGAGCTCACGGAGCGCGTGGGGGTGAGCGCATGACGCAGCCACGACGAGGACTCGGACGGGGGCTCGACGCCCTCCTGCCCGGCGGCGGTGAGGAGCCGCCCCCCGGGCGAACGCTGCAGGAGATCGACATCGATCTGATTGCGCCCAACCCGGAGCAGCCGCGCACCAACTTCCCGCCGGATCAGCTGCGCGAGCTGGCGGAGTCGATCCGCGAGCACGGCGTCCTCCAGCCCCTCGTGGTGAGCCTCGAGGAGGAGGGCGGCTACCGCCTCATCGCCGGCGAGCGCCGCCTGCAGGCCGCGCGCCTTGCCGACATGCCGACGGTGCCCGTCGTGGTGCGCGAGGTGGATGGCTCGGAGCTGCTCGAACTGGCGCTTGTTGAGAACATCCAGCGCGCCGACCTGAACCCGATCGAGGAGGCGCTCGCCTACCGCCGCCTGCTGAGCGAGTACGGGCTCACGCAGGAGGAGGTGGCGAAGCGGGTGGGGCGCAGCCGCGCCGCGGTCGCGAACGCCACGCGGCTGCTCCAGCTCGAGACGGAGATCCGCCGCAGCCTAGTGGCGGGCGAGATCCAGGCGGGGCACGCCCGCGCCCTGCTCGGCATGCCCGAGGGCGAAGGCCGTCTGGAGGTCTGGCGCGAGGCCGTGCGACGCGGTCTGAGCGTGCGCGAGACGGAGGCGGCCGTGCGGCGCGCCCTCTCCCCCCGCCGCGATCGGCCCCGAACCGCCCAACCCGCCGCCGAACGCGGCTCGCCTATGCGCGACATGGAAACGAACCTGCGCCGCGCTCTCGGCACCCGCGTCACGGTCACGTCGAACCGGGGCGGCGGCGCCCGCATCGTGGTTGACACCTACAGCGACGAGGAGCTCGACGCGGTCACGAGCAAGCTGCTCTCGCTCTAGGAACCCCTTCACAGGGGCTCTACGCACGCCGCTGTCACCCGGCGTAGGGTGAACGCCTGCGCCGGCCTCGGGTCGGCGTGCGCAGGGGAACAGGGTCAGGAGGGTGCGCGATGAGCGTCGAGGAACGTTTGCGGGAGCTGGGCATCGAGCTACCGGAGCCGGCAGCCCCCGCCGGGTCGTACGTCCCCGCCCGCTTGCACGGCGACCTGCTGGCCATCTCCGGCCAGATCCCCGTGACGCCCGGTGAACCGCTCCCGACCGGCCGCTGCGGCGTCGACGTAACCGTGGAGGAGGGGTACGCCCTCGCGCGGCAGTGTGCCCTCAACGGGCTCGCCGCCGCCCGCGCCGCCCTCGGCTCGCTCGACCGCGTCGCCGGCGTCGTGCGCGTGGGCGGCTACGTCGCCGCGGCCCCCGACTTCACCCAGCACCCGGCCGTCGTCAACGGCGCCTCCGACCTGCTCGTCGAGGTATTCGGCGAGTCCGGCCGCCACGTACGCGCGGCCGTCGGGATGGCCTCGCTCCCGCTCGGCGTCCCCGTCGAGGTCGAGTTCCTGTTCGCCATCGCGCCCGGGGAAGGCGGCTAGACCACCGCCCGCGGTTGCCTGCTCGCCGCCCTGCGGCGTATCATCTTGTCGAGGGAAACTATCTCCTCGCGATGGAGAGGCACGTGTCGCAGTACGAGCTCACCGTCTCTGTTTCAGTAGCGGAAGTCGATGGTGGGGCATGGCGTGCGAAGGGTGAGAACACCACGCTCTTCCTGGAGGCGAGCAACCGGCCGGAGCTCATTGGCTACGTCGTGAGTGCTGTTCAGGCATTCGGACAGTGGCTTGTCGAGAGCAAGCCCGAGGAACTGGGCCTGGTCGAGTACTGCCGCTCGGTTGGCATCGACTGCCGTGAAGTAGAAGCAGAGGATGGGCTGGAACTCGCCGTGAGCGAACTTCACGAGGCCATGGACGAGGCAAGTGAGCTCCTTGCCCTGACCCAGAGGCTCCCGGCATAAGCCCCGCCCCCGTTCCCCTACACAGAGATGGATGGCCAGGACTCCCGTTTGTTTACGCCTTACGTAAGGCGTAATATGAGGCGATATCGGTGATCGGGGGGTTCAGGGACCGGAGGACGGAAGCGTTCTTCTCGGGATATCCGGTTCCGGCCTTCCGTGCCGTTGCCCGTCAGGCGGTGCGCCGGATGACCATCCTGGACCATGCTTCGAGCCTTCGGGAACTGCGAGCGCTTCCCAGCAACAGGCTGGAGGCGCTTTCCGGGGATCGTGCCGGCGAGTACAGCATCCGCATCAACCGGCAGTGGCGGATCTGCTTTCGATGGGGCGAAGACGGACCGTACGACGTCGAGATTGTCGACTACCACTGAAGAGGAGAGTGGCACATGGCTGTGCGTAACGGGATGCCACCAGTGCATCCGGGTGAGATTCTCGCCGACGAACTGCAAGAGCTCGGTCTGACGGCAAATGCCCTCGCCGGCCACTTGGCGGTCCCGACGAACCGGATCACCGCGATTCTCAAGGGGCAGCGGGGCGTTACCGCTGACACCGCGCTTCGCCTCGCGCGCTACTTCGGCACCACGGCGGAGTTCTGGCTCAACCTCCAGAAGACCTTCGAGTTGCGTGTCGCCGAGATCGAGTCCGAGGACGCAATCGACGTTCAGGTCCGGCCAAGAACAGAACGCTGAGCCGCACTTCCCGCCTTCTCTCCCCGGCCCGCAGACCCGCTTGCGCCTCTTGGGAAGGCGCCGGGTAAGGTGGATTGAGGGGTTGTTCGACCCTGGAGGTTCGTTGATGAAGGTCGCCATCACGGGAAGCACGGGACTGCTGGGACAGGCGCTCGGGAAGAGCCTCGAGGAGCGTGGCGACGAGGTTGTGCGTGTCGCGCGGGGTTCGGCCGGCGGCGCCGGCGCCGACTGGTCTCCGGCCGAGGGCTGGGTCCGCGAGGGCGTCTTCGACGGCTGCGACGCCGTCGTCCACCTGAGCGGCGCCTCCGTCGGGGAGGGCCGCTGGACGGCCGCCCGCAAGGCCGAGCTTCGCTCCAGCCGCATCGACAGCACCCGGCTGCTCGTCGGCCATCTCGCGTCGCTCGACCCGAAGCCGCGGAGGCTCGTCGTGGCGTCGGCCGTGGGGTTCTACGGTGACCGGGGGGGCGAGTCGCTCACGGAGGAGTCGCCGCGGGGACAGGGCTTTCTCGCCGACATGACCGTGGACTGGGAGGCCGAGTCGGAGAAAGCGAACGCCGTCGGCATTCCTACGGCCATGGCCCGCTACGGCGTCGTCTTCGCGAACGACGCGCCCGCCTTCAAGCGGCTCACACTGCCCTTCCGCCTCGGCGCCGGGGGCAGGCTCGGGAGCGGGCGCCAGTACATGCCCTGGATCACGCTCGATGACGCGGTTGCCGCTACCACCCACCTGCTCGACGGCGACGCGACGGGGCCGGTCAACGTGGTCGCGCCCGTCGCCACCACGAACGTTGGCCTGACGCGGGCGCTCGGGCGCGTGATGCGCCGCCCAGCCTTCATGATGGTTCCGCGATTTGCCATGCGGCTCGCCCTCGGGGAGCTCGCCGACGCCCTCCTCTTCGCCAGCAACCGCGTCGTTCCGGAACGGCTCGTCGCCGACGGGTTCGAGTTCTCGCAGCCCGAGGTCGAGGGCGCGCTGCGCTCGCTGCTGCGGGGCGACTAGGGGCGATGGCGATCTATCGCCTGGCCGCGAGGCAGATCGTCCCCGTCTCGCTCGACGAGGCTTGGGCGTTCTTCTCGAATCCACGCAACCTCCCTGTCATCACCCCGCCCTGGCTGGCGCTCGAGGTCACCTCCGACCCGCCCGAGGAGATGTACCCAGGGCTCGTCATCACGTACACGGTTCGCCCCTTCCTGGGCGTCCCGCTCCACTGGGCGACGGAGATTACCCACGTCGAGGACCGTGTCCGCTTCGTCGACGACCAGCGCATCGGGCCGTACAGCCTCTGGCACCACGAGCACGACTTCCGCGAGGTCGAGGGCGGCACCGAGGTGCGCGACACGGTCCACTACGCCGTCCCCTTCGGCCCCCTCGGCGACCTGGCCGTGCAGCTCGCCGTCCGCCCCCGCGTGCGCACCATCTTCGAGTACCGCCGCCAGGTCCTGTGGGAGCGGTTCGGGCCGCCGCCGGGCCAGGGCTAGCTCTTACCGCACGTCCCGCGCGACCAGGTCCTCGACCGTCTCGCGGCGCTGGAGCAGCCGCGATTCGCCGTCGCGCACGGCGACGACGGGCGGGCGCAGGGCCATGTTGTAGTTGCTCGACATCGCGAGGTTGTAGCCGCCGCTCGCCGGCAGGGCGACGAGCTCGCCCGCCTCGAGTCTCGGCAGCTCGGCGTCGCGCACGAGGATGTCGCCGCTCTCGCAGTACTTGCCCGCGACCGTGACGGTCTCCGTGGGCTCATCCAGGGGCCGGTCGACGGGCACGGCCTCGTAGCCGGAGCCGTACATCGCCGGGCGGATGTTGTCGGCCATGCCGCCATCGACGGAGACGTAGGTGCGCACGCCCGGAATCTCCTTCCGCGCGCCGACCGTGTAGACCGCGACCATGGCGCGCCCGATGAGCGAGCGACCTGGCTCGATGTGCAGGGATGGTTGCTCCAGGCGGTGCTCGGCGAGGGCGCGCTCCATGGAGTTGGCCACGCGCTCGGCGTACTCGGCGATGGCGGGGGCGTGCTGCTCGCGCGTGTAGGCGAGGGCGAAGCCGCCGCCGGGGCTGTACTCGTCGAAGGCGAAGCCGTGCGTGTCGCCCATCTGCGCGGCGAAGGCGCACATCACGTCGCTCGCCTGCTCGTACGGCTCGATCTCGAAGATGGGCGAACCCAGGTGCACGTGCAGCCCGCGAAGCTCGATGTTGGGGGCTGCCATGGCCGCCGCCACCGCCCGCTCGGCGTCGCCGTTGGCGATGGCGAAGCCGAACTTGGAGTCGAGCACGCCCGTCGTCGTCTTCGCGTGCGTGTGCGGGTCCACGTTCGGAGAGACGCGCAGGAGGATCGACTGGCGCGCACCCCGCTCGCCGGCGATGCGGTCGAGCTCGGCCAGCTCGTGGAAGTTGTCGACGACGATGCGGCCGACGGGGTCGCCGCCGACGGCCGCGTCGAGCTCCTCGGCGCTCTTGTTGTTGCCGTGGAAGTAGAGCCGCGAGGAGGGGAAGCCCGCCGCCCGCGCGATAGCCAGCTCCCCGCCGCTGACGACGTCCATGCCCAGCCCCTCCTCCGCGATGATGTTGGCGAGGGGCAGGCTCAGGTACGCCTTGGCCGCGTAGAGCACCGATACCTCGGGCCAGCGCGACTCGAACTCGCGCCGGAACTCCCGGGCCGTCTCGCGGAAGTCCTGTTCGTCGAACACGTAGAGGGGCGAGCCGTACGTCTCGGCCAGGTCGCGCAGGTCGCAGCCGCCGATGCTGAGGCGCCCCGCGGGCGAGAGCGCGGTGGTGTGGGGGAGGACGTGGCGGTAGGGGAGGGCGTCGAGAGAAGCGGCGTTCGGCATGATCGCGATTATGCGGCGCGGCGCTCGTACCGCCCAACACCCGCGGATGGCGGCGCCTCGGGACGCCCTATACTGCCCGCATGGCTGAGGAATCGCGCCTCTCGCACCTCGACGAGCGTGGCGGCGCGCGCATGGTCGATGTCTCCGGCAAGGCCGTCACGGCGCGGGAGGCGGTAGCGGAGGGGTTCGTCGCGATGCGCCCGGAGACGCTCGCCCTCATCCAGGAGGGCGGCCTCCCGAAGGGCGACGTGCTGGCGGTGGCGCGCGTCGCCGGGATCCAGGCGGCGAAGCGCACGAGCGACCTCATCCCGATGTGCCACCCCCTGCCGATTTCTGGCGTCGTCCTCTCCCTCGACCCGGCGGACGACACCCGCCTACGCATCGAGGCCACGGTGCGCACCGAGGGCCGCACGGGCGTCGAGATGGAGGCGCTGACGGCGGTCGGCGTCGCCGCCCTGACGGTGTACGACATGTGCAAGGCGGTCGACCGCGGGATGCGCATCGAAGGCGTGCGCCTGCTGGAGAAGCGTGGCGGCAAGAGTGGGGAGTGGCGCGCAGAGGGGTAGTCCGCCCCGGGCGGTGAGAGGAGCGCCTACGCCTTTCCCCAGATCCGCGCGATGGCGGTCGCGACGCCGTCCTCCTCGGCCGTGCCCGTAACCAGGTCGGCCGCCGCCTGCACCTCCGGGGGTGCGTCGCCCATCGCGACGCCGAGACCGGCCAGCTCGATCATCGGCAGGTCGACCTCGGTGTCGCCGAACGCGGCCGTTGCCGCGGGCTCGACGCCGAGCGCCTCGCAGAGGCGGCGGAGCGCCGGCCCCTTGCCCGCGTCCGCGTGCGTGACCGCCACGATCTCGCGACCAGAGCTCGTCAGGGCGCGCTCGCCACGCAGCCCGGTCTCCTGCACGAGCGCCTCAAGGGACGCGAAGGCCGGGTCGGCCGGACTGGTGAAGGGGGCGATGACGTACGTCCGGGACAGGTCGACCTCCGCGAGGCTCGCGACGGTTGCCGCCGGGCCACGCGCTTCCGGCGTCGGCATCCGGCGGCACGCCCCCTCCGCCGTGCCCGCGACCGCGCGCCAGTTGTGCGCATCGCAGAGTCTCGCGAGGGCGCCGGCCGCTTCCGGTGGGAGTGTGACCTGGGCGATGGGCTCGCCGGACGCGCGGCGGATGTCGGCCCCCGCGGCGGCGATGACGGCGGTCACGGCGCCCGCCAGTGGCGCCAGCGTCGGCAGGGCGAGCTCGTAGGGTCGCGCGGTGGCGGCGGCGACGGATACGCCCATCCCCGCCAGCCCCTCCACCGCCTCGATCGTTGCCGGCGAGAGCGTGCCGCTGGGCCCCACGAGCGTGCCGTCGATGTCGAAGGCCGCCAGCCGGTAGCGCATCGCGGTCACGATACGGGAAGGCTCACGGCGTTCCCTCGACCGAATCCGTGAGCACGGGAATGCCGTCGACGATCGTGACTGGTACCAGCTCGTACCCGGCGACACCCGCGGCGGTGAGCTCGACGAGGAGGATGGCCGAGTCGTTGGCCGGGTCCCAGAAGCCGTCGAAGACGAAGTTCCCGAGGCTGTAGGCGATGAGCCCGTCGCCGTAGGGCTCCAGCGGCTGCAGGACGTGCGGCCCGGAGCCGATCACGAGCGTCGCCCCCGCGTCGACGGCGGCGCGCGCCTGCTCCCGCTGCTTGTCGCTCGGCTCGAGCTCCCACTCGAGGCCGAAATGGAGCATGACGACAACCAGGTCGGCGCTTCGCCGGGCCGCCCGGATATCCTCGGCTATCGTGGCGATGTCGAGCCAGGCGACGCCCGGAGCCTCGTCGGTCGCGGTCCAGGTGCGGGGGTCGAAGCCACCGCGCTCGACGGGCACGTCTACGTAGGCGAGGAACGCGATCCTCAGCCCCTCGCGCTCGATCAAGCCGGGCGCGTGTGCGGCTGCCCGGTCCGGTCCCGCGCCGGGGCTGAGGATGCCCTGCTCGGCGAGGAGCGCCCGCGTCTCGGCCAGGGACCCGGGTCCGTAGTCGAGCGAGTGGTTGTTGGCCAGCGAGACGAGGTCGATGCCCGCGAGCGCGAGTGCGTCCACGGCCTCGGGCGGGGCGCGGAACGTGTACGCCTTGGGCGCTGGCGTGCCGGTGACGCCGACCGCACTCTCGAGGTTCGCCACGGCGATGTCAGCGTTCGCGAGAATCTCACGCACGCCGGCGAAGGCGACGCCGGCGCCCTCCACCTCCAGCCGCACGCCGACGCTGCGTCCCAGCATCACGTCGCCGACTGCCGCGAGCAGGACGCGCGCGGGCGGAGGGGTGGGCGTGGCTGGCGGCGTGGCCGTTGGGCTTGGCGAGGCGGTCGGCGATGGCGTCGCGGGAGTAGCGGTTGGGGTCGCTGGTGGGGTTGGAGGTGGGGAGGTGGCCGTGGGCGTAGATGGCGGAGGTTCGGGGACCACTTCGGCGGCGCAGCCGCCCCCGAGAAGCGCCGCGCCAAGAACCGCCGCCAGCAGGAGGGCGCGCCCCGGCGCGATGCCTGGTCGCTCAGGCGCCAAGCAGCCCCTCGCGCTTCATGCTGACGTAGCGCTCCCCGGCGACGATCAGGTGGTCGTGCAGCTTGATGTCGAGCGATTCCCCGGCGGTTGCGATGTCGCGCGTGAGGTCGATGTCGCGCGGGCTGGGGGTGGCGCGCCCGGAGGGGTGGTTGTGCGCGATGACGACGGCGCTCGCGTCCAGCACGATCGCCTCCCGGAAGATGTCGCCCATGCGGAAGGCCACGGAGTGAACGCTGCCCGGCAGAACGGTGGGCGTGCCCAGCAGGCGTCCGCCCATGTCCGCCGCGAGCACGTGCAGTTCCTCGCGGGTGCGCCCCCGGAGCTGCCCCCGCAGGTAGTCGAACACGGCCTCGGGGGAGGTCAGCAGGGGACGGGCGTCGCCGTCGAGGCGTGGCATGCGCCGTCCCAGCTCGATCGCGGCCGCGAGCTGCGCCGCCTTCGCCGGACCCAGCCCTCGTGTTCGCTGCAGCGACTTCGCGTCGGCGCGCAGCAGACCGCCGAGGCCGCCGTGGGAGTCGAGCAGTCCCCGGGCGAGGTCGATGACGTTCTCGCCGCGCGTGCCCGAGCCCGCGAGGATGGCGATGAGCTCGGCATCGCTGAGCACGCCCGGGCCGTGGCGCAGGAGCTTCTCGCGGGGGCGTTCGTCGCCCGCGAGGTCGTGGATGGTGCGGTAACCGTCGGTGGCGCCGTCAGTCATCGAAGTGCGGCGCCGTTACTCGCGCTCGATCAGGAGTGGGTCGGGCTCCGGAAGCGCGGGCTCGCCCGGCTCGTCCGTCGGGGGCTCATGGCCCTCCGGCGGCTCTCGCTTCTCCACGGCAACGGCGATCATCGAACCGGGGTAGTACTCGACCGCGACGTAGTTGCCCTGCTCGACCGGGTCGTACTGGACCCGGTCGGTGCGGATGATCTTGTCGCCATCGATGCGCAGGTAGTAGCTGCGGCTGCCAAGGTCGAAGCGTCGCCAGCGCCGCGTGATGAAGCCCTCGATCATGGCGGTACCGCCACGGAGGTCGCGGATGGCCTGGATGCCCTGGTAGCCGAACAGGGAACCGAAGACGACGAGGAGCGAGGGAAGCACCCAGCCGTACCCGTCGTCGCCCGTGGCCTGGCCGATGAAGAAGTAGATCCCCCCACCGGCGACCGCGATGAAGAGGGGGGTCCAGAAGAGCGCCGTGCGCCACAGCCCGCGGCGAGCCCTCCGAATCCTGGTCTCGCGGTCGGTGGTCATTCTCGCGGCACCAGGATGATCTGCCCGGCCTGAATCGAATCCGGTTCGAGGCCGGGGTTCAGGGCGAGGATGGCCTCGACGGAAACGTCGAACTCCACGGCGATGGCCGACAGGGTGTCGCCCGCGACGATCTCGTACTCAAGGGGTTCGAGCGCGGCGGCGGGGGTGGGCTCGGGCGTGGCGGTCGGCGTAGGCGTCGACACCGGCGTCGGCGCCGGGGTTGCGGCGGCGGCGGTTGGGGTCGCCGCCGGCTCGCGGGTGGCGACCCCTTCGGGTGTGGTGGTCGCTTCCGGCGTTTCCGTCGCCGTGGCCGGGCCAACCGGTTCGGCGCGGCTCGCGCTCTCGGGTGGGCGCAGGACGAGGAAGAGGGCCAGGAAGGAGCCCAGCACGAGGGCCGCGATCGAACCGCGGTAGGCCCACGCCGAGGGCGTGGCGCGTTCGGGTGGATCCGGCTCGTGGTAGGCCTGCGGATCGTCGCTCACAGCGGCGAGCCTACCACCCACTGCCGCTCTCGCGCCCGCGGGGTCAGTCGCTGGCGGCCAGCCTCCCGCCTCGCACGCGGCGCGGCCGTTGGTGCTCCCGGAGCTGCTCGCGGAAGGTGCGCAGGCGCCCCTCGCCCCAGAGGCGGAAGCGCTCGGCCACGTCGTCGCCGGCCGTCAGCCGGTCGATGGCGTAGGCGGCCCAGGCGATCGCGGCGTATCCCGCGGCGCCCGTGGCGAGCACGTCCTCGACCGCTTCCGGCAGCGTCGTGCCCTGGTCGTCGAGCGTGTGCCGGGCGAGGTAGCGCAGCCGCGCCCGCTCGCCCTTCGGTGGCGCTGGCGGCTCCAGCGTGATCGTCTCCGCCCAGACCGAGAAGGGGACGTACCGGCGGGGGAAGCTGTCGGTGGGCAGCTCCACCGACTCCAGCTCAAGGAAATTCGGCAGGACAGCGGTCGTGAGCGCGCGGCTGCCGGGGGTCGTGGCGACAACCGTGGTCGCCTCGGCGGGCGCCGCCAGGGTCACGTCGGCGAGGGCGCGGGAAATGTGGCGGTCAAGCTCGGCGTCGCTCCAGCGGGCGGCGTCGGCGTCGAGGTCGCGCAGGTCGCTGCGGACGCGGTCACGGATGTCGGGCAGGGTCGTCATGTGCGCCACGGTGGCGCGGCCTTGCGCGAGCGAGAAGGCGCGCCTGTCACCCGGGTTCGTGCCTTAGCCGGAAGCGACCAGCCGGTAGCCCACGTTGCGCACGGTCTCGATGAACGTGTGGCCGTGGATCTCGATCTTCGAGCGGATGCGCCGGATGTGGACGTCCACCGTGCGCGCCCCTCCGAAGTAGTCGTAGCCCCAGACGCGGTTCAGCAGCTGCTCGCGCGTGGAGACGCGGCCCGCGTTCATGGCGAGGTAGCGGAGGAGCTCGTACTCCTTGAAGGTCAGCACGACGGATTCGCCCGCCACGGTCACGCGGTAGTTGGCGAGGTCGATGGTGAGGGTGCCGCAGCGCACGAAGTTCTCGGTATCGATGCCGTGGCGGCGGTAGAGGGCGCGCTCGACCCGGCGGCGCAGCTCGCCGGGGGCGGCGGGCAGCACGATGAAGTCGTCGGCGGGAGAGTCGAAGGGCATGCGGTCGAGCTGGTCCTCCCCGCAGGCGTAGACGAGCACAAGCTCGTGCTCGCCCGAGGCCGCCGCCAACCGGTCGATCGCGACGTTGGAGAGATCGCGCAGGTCGAGCAGGAGCACGCCGGCGAAGTCGCGCTCGATCTCGCCGAGCCGGGCGGGTTCGAGCACGGTCGTGCTCAGGCCCGCCTCCTCCAACTCCGGGGTGAGGGCGAGCAGATCCTGCTGGCCGCTGACAATAAGGACGGCGTTCACAGACCCCAGTATAGGCAGGGGAACCGTTCTGCCATCGGGTTTCGTGTTACCGGCGGGTTACGAGTTCTAGGCCGCCGGGCTTGGCGGACTACTCGTCTACTCGCCTCGAGCCTTCAGGTGGTTCGAACTCGAAGAGGCCGGCGGGGAAGTCGATGTCCAGCTCCAAGAGGGTGACAGTGATGGTGGCGGCCTGCTCCTCGACGCCGTTGACTTCGTGTCGCAGGATGAACATTGTCTTGGGGTCGATCCAAACGCGCCCTTCCCCCGTACCGCGCTCGCTGCCGTTGCTCGTGACCCGACCCGTTGGTCCGTATTCGACCACGGTGACGTCCCGCCCGAGCAACCGTTCCTCGCCCGCCCTTCTGGCCCAGGCGTCGTCGGCCCGGGCGATGTGTGTGTCGATGTATGCGTCGATGGAGGCCTCTTGTAGCGGGCCGATCTGGATCGATACCGGCAGGAACGGTTGGTCCACGCCCTCTGGGGGGTGCTCCCTGCGGTAGGTCTTGTCGTCCGATTCGTAGAACCACCAGTACTCGCCGTCGGAGACGCCGGTTATCAGGCCGTCGTCGTTCGACAGCTCCCACCGCCACCGCCCGGGACGCTCAAACCACCATGAGATCCGTGTCACGAAGGGTTCGTCGTCGCCACGCCTCACCACCTCCGCGGTGGCTTCAAGCTGGAATGGACCGGGGATCCCCTCACCACCCCCGCCGCAGCCCAGTGGGATCACAGCCAGCAGCGTTGCGAACGGAAGCAGAAACGCCGTCTCGCGTACCTGGATGAGGTCCAATCCTTCCCGAAGCGGCCCCGGCGAGTTCTAGGCCGCGGGCTCGACGACCGCCGACATGCTGCCCACGCTGATCTCCATCAGCGGGTCCGGCCCGTAGGCGTGGATCTGGTCCTGCTTCAGCAGGCACTCGTCCTTCGCGCCCGTCATCAGGATCGCCTGGCCCTGGCTGTCGACGACCGAGGCGATGCCGAACGCCTTCTCCCGCGAGTAGCCGAACAGGTCGCCCAGCATGCGGATGACGTACTGGTACGTGTGGCTGTCGTCGTCGAGCAGGATGAGGTGACAGGGCTGTTCGAGCTCTTCCTCGACCTCGGGCTGATCGACGATCTCGGGGAGGTTGGGGGTGGTCACCCCGGCACTGTAGCGAGGGGCGGCGGCGAGCGCCAAGACGCCGCCTCAAGGGGGAGTGGACCCAAGCTACTTTGGCGGTGGCCAGCGCAGCATGTTCCGCACAGTGCCGGCAGTTCGCTTGATCTCGTATACCTTGATGCTGCGCCTTCCGGTTCGCGGATAAGTAGTCGAGTGGAAGTAGACCGTGTAGTCCTCCTCCACTCGCACAAAGAACACGGCAGGCGCCACCAAGAGGCTGAAGGTGGTCACCCCGTCTGGCTCTGGGTTGTCCCGAATCGCCTCCATCAGCTCCCGGAGGCGTTCAGGACTCGGGCCATCACTAGGTGAGGCCACAAAACCTCGCGGCACGTTCCGAAAGCCTAATCTCGGGATAACCCTCGATGCTGTACCCCTCGCCTCCGTTCTGGAAGTAGAGGAGACCTTCGAACGCTCCACACAGCCCTTCAAGGTCTTCAAGAAGGGCAACCTGCATCTGCGAGGTCGCAAGCGCGCTATCGCGCAGTTCCCGGACTCTGGTTGGAATCTCAACGGGCATGCGGTTCATCTCCCATCAGCGGTGCCATTATGGGGTTCGGTCACCGGAGAACGGAACTTCCTCAAGTGCTAATACACCTGCGCCGATTCGACCGAGATAGTGCTGGCCGCCAGATTTTGGGTGCCTCGTGGTCTGGTGTCGCGCCGCGCCGAACGGCACGGATTACGTTGTGTGGCTTCGTACCGACTTGCAAGTCGGTACGCCCGCTGCCTGCCTCAGAACTGCCATCGCTCGCCCCCTGGGAATATTAGCCTACACACCTTAGCCAATTTCCGCATTGCCCAAAGCCTTCCCTGTCCCTCACTTTGGCGTGGACCGCCACCGTTCTCACTTCCTGATGCCACCGGGGGCTTCGCGCTCGGGCACGCGACCGCCACGGTTCGCGCAATCCCTTCTCCGGAGTTCGCCCGTGACGGCCACCCCCTTCCCCCTCCAGCTGCGCGCCCTCGACCAGGACCGGCTGCGCCGCTACCGCGAGCACCTCGCCTTCTACGAGGGCGACCAGTGGGCGGGACGCGCCCGCCGCGGCGAGCGCCGCCTCGTGCTCAACTACGCGAGGGCGTTCGTCGACAAGATCACGAGCTACCTGTTCGAAGGTCACGCCCTCCAGGTCCGTCCCCGCGACCTGCTCGACCGTGCCGCCACCGAGCGCGCGCGGCAGGCCGAGCAGGCCTGGCGCGCCGTCGAAGCGGCGAACGGTCTCGAGCGGCTCGATTTCGAGACGGAGCTCGACTGCGCCGTCCTCGGCGACGGCGCCTACAAGGTCACGTGGGACGTGGACGAGGGACGCGTGCGCATCTCCGCCCCCGACGTGCAGGGCATCTTCGTCTGGCGCGCCCCCGACGATGCCTCGCGGATCGAGGCGGTCGCCTCGCAGTACGCCGCCGGCGATGCGCCCCTCCCGTCAGCGGCCCTGCCCCTCTCTTCGTCGGCCGTCGAGCAACTCGTGACGGAGTACTGGACGGCGGAGACGTTCGAGCTGTGGCGCGGGCCTGAGCTGGAGCGTCGTGAGGCGAACCCGTACGGGTTCATCCCCTTCGTCGTGTTCCCCAACGTGAGCGAGCCGAAGCAGCCGTGGGGGTCGAGCGACATCGGCCCGCTGGCCGAACCGAACCGCGAGCTGAACCGCGCCTTCAGCCAGCTCAGCCAGATCCTCGAGCTCTCGGGGAACCCCATTGCCGTGCTCGAGGGTGTCGCCGGGTCGCAGGACATCTCCGTCGAGCCGGGCGCCGTCTGGGAGGTGCCCGAGCGCGCCCGCGCCTACCTGCTCGACCTGCTGCAGGGCGGCGGAGCCGCCCTCCACCGCGACTACATCGACCTCGTCTACCGCACCCTGCACGACCTCGGGGAGTCGCCTCGCACGGCCTTCGGGCAGAACCCCGCGGGCCTGAGCGGCGTTGCCCTCAACGTCGAGCTGGACCCGGTGGCGCGCAAGGTCGCGCGCAAGCGGCTCACCCGCACGCCCGTCTACGAGCGCCGCGCGATGCTCGCCCTGCGCCTGCTCGCGCGCTACGAGGGCCTGGCCATCGACGGCCTGCAGGCGGAGGCGCTGTGGGGCCCCGTCCTCCCCGCCGACCGCTCCCGCCAGGTCGCCGACGAGCGCTCACTCGTCGAGGTCGGCATCCGCTCGCGCCGGAGCGCCGCCGAACGCCTCGGCTCCGAGGACCCGGAGGCCGAGTGGCAGCGCGTCCAGGAGGAGCGTGCCGCGCTCCCGCGAGGGTAGGAGAGCGCTCGGCGCTGCGCGCCATCGCTGAGTGGAGCGCGTCGCTATCGCGCCGCTGAGTGGGGCCGGGGCGGGGGCCGACCATCGACCACCGATCACCAACCACCCTCTAGAACGGCTTGAAAATCGCGAGCCAGGCCATCAGCGGGACACTCAGCACCAGGGCCGTGCCGAACACCAGCGGGACGCGGTCGTCGAGGATCTCGCGGAGTTCGTCGGTGGCTTCGCCGTCGCGGGCGGCGATGAGCGCGGCCGTGCGCGCGCGCCGCAGGCCGAAGCCCATGAGAGGCAGGCAAACCAGCCAGAAGAACACGAACAGGCCCGTGAGCGCCGCCAGCCAGCCGTCGCGGATGAAGTCGTACTCGGCCACGCCCCAGAAGAAGCCCGTCGCGCCCGAGAGCATGGCGCCCGGCAGGAGGACGCGCGTCTCGTTGTTGGCTGCCTCCACGAGGGCGTACATCTGGAACTGCACGTCCTTCGAGAGCCAGGCGCGCACGATCAGGGGGTAGGTCGCGCCCAGTCCTGCGCCCATCCAGAGCAGGGCGAGGATGTGAACGATGCGCCAGGCGTCCACTAGCCGGCGGCGACGAAGGGGGTGGTCTCGCTCCGGGGGGTGCGGTGGGCGAGGGCCGTGTTCACGAAGCCGTGGAAGAGGGGATGGGGCCGGTTGGGGCGGCTCTGCAGCTCGGGGTGGAACTGCGTCCCCAGCATGAAGGGGTGGTCCGCAACCTCGGCGATCTCCGCCAGCGTCCCGTCGGGCGAGGTTCCCGCGACGGTGAGGCCGGCGGCCTCCATCTCGTCGCGGAAGCGGTTGTTCAGCTCCCAGCGATGGCGGTGGCGTTCGTTCACGAGCCCCTCGTCGTAGTTCCCGGCGGCGATGCTTCCGGAGCGCAGGCGGCAGGGGTACCAGCCGAGCCGCATCGTGCCACCCTTGGCGACGACGCCCTCCTGCTCCTCGAGCAGGCTGATGACGGGGAAGGGCGACTCCGGGTCGAACTCGGTCGAGTTGGCCCCGTCCCAGCCGCACACGTTGCGTGCGAACTCGGTGACCATCACCTGCAGCCCGAGGCAGAGCCCGAGGTAGGGGATGCCGTTCTCGCGCGCGTGGCGGGCGGCGGCGATCTTCCCCTCCCAGCCCCGCTCCCCGAAGCCCCCCGGCACCACGATGCCGTCGACGTCGGCGAGCACGGCCTCGGCGGGGCGCGTCTCCAGGTCCTCGGCGTGCACCCAGCGGATGCTGACCTCGGCGTCGTGCGCGATTCCGGCGTGTACGAGCGCCTCCTTCACGGAGAGGTAGGCGTCCTGCAGCTCGACGTACTTGCCGACGATCGCCACCTCCAGGTCGCGCGCGGGATTGCGCTGGCGGTCGACCATCGCTTCCCAGGCGGTCAGGTCGTGCGCCTTCGCCTTCAGCCCCAGCCGTTCGAGCACGAAATCGCCGAGGCCGCGCGCCTCGAGGATGAGGGGCACGGCGTAGATCGTGTCGACCGTCTCCAGGGCGATAACGGCGCGCGGATCGACGTCGCAGAAGTCCGCGATCTTGTTGCAGATGTCGCCCGGCACGGGGTGGTCGCTGCGGGCGAGGATGGCGTCGGGCTGGATGCCCATCGAGCGCAGCTCGCTCACGGAGTGCTGCGTCGGCTTCGTCTTCAGCTCGCCCGTGGCCCCGATGAAGGGCAGGAAGGTGACGTGCACGCTGAGGAAGTCGTCGGCGGGCACGTCGTGGCGGATCTGGCGCATCGCCTCGATGAACGTCTGGCCCTCGATGTCGCCGACGGTGCCGCCCACCTCGCAGATGATGACCTCGGCGTTGCTCGCCTCGGCGGCCGCGTAAATCCGCGCCTTGATCTCGTTCGTCAGGTGGGGGACCGCCTGGATGGTACCGCCGAGGTAGTCGCCGTGGCGCTCGCGGTCGAGCACCGCCCGGTAGACCTGACCGCTGGTGACGGAGCAGGCGGCGGAGAGGTCCTGGTCGAGGAAGCGCTCGTAGTGGCCGAGATCGAGGTCCGTCTCGGCGCCGTCGGCCGTCACGAACACCTCGCCGTGCTGGTAGGGCGACATAGTGCCGGGGTCGACGTTGAGGTAGGGGTCGAGCTTTTGAACGGTGACGGAGATTCCGCGGGATTTGAGCAGGCGCCCGATACTGGCGGTGGTTATGCCTTTACCGACGCCGCTGACCACGCCGCCGGTAACGAAGATGAACTTGGCCATGCCACTCCTGCGGGTGATTGCTCCCCGAATGCTACGAGCGAGGCCCGAGGCCAGTCAACGAACGGTGATGGCCCGCGAGTAACCTTTACACGCCACGGGCGTTATCACGGGTATGTTGCGCTCTAGCGGGGCGGCTCACTATGCTCGCTTGGAGTGGTGGGGGCGTGCTGTGGAGACGGCGCGCACTGGGAGTCTGTGTGGAACCGATGGCGCCCAGCGAGCTTGCTCCGGACTTCGACGAGCGTTTGGCCGTCGAGCAGGCCCAGTCTGGCGATCAGGAAGCGCTGAGCACGCTCTACAGCTTCTACTTCCCGCGGGTCTATCGCTACGTGGCGGGCCGCGTACGCTCGACGCAGGACGCCGAGGACGTGACCGAGGAGGTCTTCCTCAAGCTCGTCGCGAACCTGAAGCGGTACGAGTGGCGGGGGCTCCCCTTCGGGGCGTGGGTCTTCCGCATCGCGCGCAACGAGGTGGTCTCGCATGCGCGCCGGCAGCGGCGGCGAGGCATCCCCGCCCAGCTCTCCGAGACGATGCCGGACGACCGGCAGGACCATGTGGCCGCCTACGAGCTGCAGGCGACCATCGAAGTGGTGCGCGAGGCGACGGCCAAGCTGCCGCCCGCCCAGCGCGACGTGATCTCGTTGCGCTTCGGCGCGGGGCTCTCCGTGGCCGAGACGGCGCTCGCCCTGGGCAAGACCCAGAACAACGTGAAGGTGCTCCAGCACAAGGCCATCGCGAAGCTGCAAGGGATGGTCGCTGAGGAATGATGCGGTTCCTGGACTTCTTCCGCCGCACGCCTGACCCGCAGGCCGAAATCTTCGCCGAGGCGCTCGACCTTTACGAGGACGGGCTGGAGATCGCCGCCATCCTCGATCGCTACTCCGAGGACGTGCAGGACTGGCTCAAGCCGCTGCTCTCTACCGGCCAGATCATCGGCGGCGCCATCCAGGCGGAGGAGGCGAGCTACTACTTCGAGGGCTCGCTGAAGGCGAAGGTGCTGGCCGCGGCCACGCCCGTCATCGGCGGGGACCCCGCCGACCCGCTGCCCGAGCCCTCCCGCTTCGGCCAGTTCGGCGCCGCCGTCGCCTCGGTGGGGGTGCTGGCGGTCGCGGCGATGCTCGGCGTCATCACCTTCGGCTTCGTCACCGCCGGCGAATCGGTGCCGGGCGAGTGGAACTACAACTTCAAGCGCGCCACCGAGCAGGCCCAGGTGCGCTTCGCCAGCGGCGACGAGCGCATCAACGTGCGTATCCGCCTGGCGCAGGAGCGCATCGACGAGATTCAGGCGCTGTCCGCCCGCGGCGACCTGAGCGAGGGCCACATCGACAGCTTCACCGCCGAGCTCGACGACATCCGCGAGCTCGCCGAGGAGGAACGGTTCGACGCGCTGCAGCAGGCCAAGGTGCGTTCCATCAGCGAGACGGCCGAGGTCGTGCTTGCCGACACCGAGGAGGAGCTCGCCACCGAGGCCGAGGAGGCGGTGGCGTACGCCGCCGAGGTGGCCGCCGCCGTGAGCACCGACAAGGTGAAGCCGCTCGACGGGGCGAATCCCGAAGCGACCGCGACGCCGGACCCGGAGGCGACCCCGACCCCCGAAGCGACCCCTGTCGCGACCGAGGAACCCTCCGCTTCCGACGCGACGCCGACGCCCGGGGCGACCATCTCGACCGGTGTCGACGAAGACCCGGAGGCGCTCACGACGCCCACGGACCCGGACGCGGAGGGGACCGTGACGACCGGAGTTGATGAGGATCCGGAGCCGCTCACGACGCCTGAACCGACGCCAGAGTCGACGGTCACTACCGGCGTAGACGAGAATCCGGAGCCGCTCACCGACCCCGACGACACCCCAACCCCCACCCCCACGCCCGAGAGTGGCGGCAACTAGCGAACTTAGCGCTCCCCCGCGCCTTCGTACAGGGGCGCCCCGCGGCGCAACGCCACGAGCGCCTCGTCGTCGAAGATCTCGGCGGCGCGCCGCCACTCCTCCTCGGTGCGGGGCGGAACGCCGTGCATCAGGAGGCCTCGAAGGGCCACTTCCTGCAGGGCCAGCTCGTCCGCCTCGGGGGTGGGGCCGAGCTGGAGCAAGGTGTGCATCATGCGGTTCACGGCCGAGGCCTCGGGGGGCGTGACGCGGCCCGCCAGCGTCTCCTCGATCAGCCACCAGCCCAGCGCGCGCAGATCGCGCTCCCGTATCGCGCCCACGGGTGATGGTGTCCGTGTCCGGCCGGACCGTCCCTCGCGGGTGCGGTCATGCGCGTGGTGAGGACACTGGTCGGCGGGGAAGCGGCAGGGGGCGCCGCCACGCGTGGGCGCGCCGCAGCGATCGTCGTCCCGGGTCATGCCGTCGAGCTTGCGGGGCTGGTCCCGCAGCCAGAACCCGCCGCTGACGCGCCGACGCGCTAGAACATCACGAGCGTGGCGGCGGCGATCATCCGGATCCAGTAGATGCGGTACGGGTGGAGGCCCCCGAAGTCGTTCAGCGCCGGCGCCGAGCCGGGCAGGTACGAATCCCAGAGCCCCGTGAGGTTGTCGTAGCGCAGCACCTGGTCGTAGCGGCCGGCGATGCTGGCCAGGGCCTCCTCCACCGGCCGCGACCCGCCCGTGTAGACGACCGCGTTCCAGCCCTCCGCCAACTCCACGCGGCGACCGGTAGGCGTGTCCGGGTTGGCGTCGAACACGTCCCCGCCCTCGCTGTAGACCCAGAGCGCCTGGTAACGCGAGAGCTCAGTCAGCGTCTGCACTTGGTCGGGGGCGCCGGGATAGTAGAGCTGGAACGCGCCGCCGCCTTCCGCGTCCGGGTCCCACGCGGCGATGGCGGACCAGCCATCGGGGAAGGCGGCCGCGGCTGCGGGGAGCGACGCCGTCGGGCCGAGGTAGGCGACCTGGCTCCACCCTGCTCCCAACTCCTGCGCCACGACCGCGCCCGGCGGCGGTTCGATGCCGTTCAACGGGTACTCGGTGAGGACAAGTGACTCGTTTTGGGCGCCCCAGGGCAGGACCGTCGCTGCCGGGCGCTCGCCGATGAAGATCTCGACCTCGCGTCCCAGCGCGCCACACCCCGGGACCTCGTTCTCGCCGGCGATGCGCAGGGAGTAGCTGGCCGTGCCGTTCGCGTTCGTGGTCTCCGTGGCGCCGCACTCGACGCCCTCGATGAGGGCGCGCACCGGCGTTCCCGGAGGGGGCCGCGTCCAGTCGTCGAGGGCGGAGCCGCTCACGGTCATGGGGACGCGTTCGAGCGCCGCTTGCATGTCGATCACGCCGTGACCGGCCCAGTTGCCGCCGTGGGCGGCTGGCGCGGGCTCGCTGGCGGACTCCTGCACGATGTCGATGTACTCCTCCATCGTGAGGTCGGGGTTGCGCGCCATCACGAGCGCGAACAGGCCCGTCACGATCGGCGCCGCCCAGCTCGTCGCCCCGGGCAGAGTCCCGTAGGGAAGATCGAGCAGGTCGGAGCGGATGGTGCTGGCCATGCCGCTGCCGGGGGCGGCCAGGTCTACGCCACCCCCGAAGGAGCTGTAGGTGGCCCAGGCGTTGTCGTTGGCGGGGTCGCTCGCCCCCACGCCGATGACGTTCGCGTACTGGGCGTAGGCCGCCGGGAAGCCCACGCCTCGGGACGCGTGGTTGCCCGCCGAGGCCACGATGATGAGGCCGTCGGCCAGCGCATCCTCGATCGCCTCCCGAAGCTCGGGGATGTCGGCGGCGGGGTCGCCCGGCGAGCTGGCGAGGCTGAGGTTGATAATGTCCGCGCCCATGCGCCTCGCGTAGTCGATGGCCCGCGCGACGTTGGCCATCTCGCCCGTGGGCTGCGCGTCTCCCGGCCCGCAGTCGAGGGCCTTCAGGATCATGAGGCGCACCCGCCAGGCCACGCCGCTGATGCCGGTGGAGTTGTTTCCGCGGGCGCCGATGATCCCCGCCACGGCCGTCCCGTGGGAACCGAGGGCGTCCGCGGTGCCGTCGTCGTCCTGCACGTCGCCGGTTGGCGTGCTCGAGGTGTAGCCGCACTCGCTGATGCGCTTGGGCGTCAGGTTCAGGAACCGGCAGCCGTGTTCGTCGTCGATGCAGCCGTTGTTGTCGTCGTCGACGCCGTCGTTATCCGAGTCGTTCGGGTTCCGCCAGAGGTTGGCAACCAGGTCCTCATGGCGCAGGTCGACCCCCGAGTCGATCACCGCGACGATGATGTCCTCGGCGTTCGTGGTGATGTCCCACCCGGCGGGCGCGCCCACGGGTCCGAGGTAGGGCGACTGGGCGCTCCCGTAGAACGCGTCGTTGGGGTCGCCGGCGGCGGTCACGGTGGGGTTGTGCGAAGCGCTGGCGATGCCGGGCTGGTCATCGAGCCACTCAAGGTAGGCCTCCGTGGTCATCCCCTCGGGCACGGGCAGCTGGCGGTAACCCCGGCCCTCCAGCGAGGACGCGTCCTCGTCGCCGGAGTCCAGGCGAACGCTTACCCAGTGCTCGCCAACCGGTTCGGCGGGGGCGCTGCCCGGCTGAGCCGCCACGATCGCGGCCAGCAGGGCCAGAGCGGCCAGGATTCGGATCGTGTGTTTCACCACGAAGCGCTTGCTCAAGCCCTGGTCACGGTCTTAGGCATGAAGTGAGGTTCCTGGCGGGGTCGCATGCCCCGCTTGTGGATGTTATCAAGCCCGGCGGCTGCCGCCGTCGCTCCGTCTCTGGCGAGACAGGGCGCATCGGCAGTGGCAAGGTTGGACTGAGTGTAGGGCAGCCCGGCACGAGCGTCCCCCCGGAAGGTGAAGGAACGCTTGCCGAAGGTCAGCTGCCCGGAGCGGAGCGAACGACGCATGGCGCGCCTGCGGCCGAAGCCCAAGTCCACCCCCGACGACCTGGCCTTCGGCGTGCACGCCTGTGAGCAGGCGTTGCGCCAGGGCGTCGCGAAGCGCCTCCTGCACGCCGAAGGCGCCTCCAACCGTCGCGTGGCCGCGCTTGCGGAGGAGGCGACGGCCCAGGGACTGCCCGTCGAGGCGGTCGACCCCGAGCGGCTCGACGAGCTGACGGGCAGGGGCGTGCACCAGGGCGTGCTCGTACGTCTGCGGCGCCTTCCGGCTGCCTCGATTCCGCGGAAGGCGACCGGCCCGTCGCTCGCCCTCGTGCTCGACGGCGTTACCGATCCCCAGAACACGGGTGCGGTGCTGCGCGTGGCCGTGGCGACGGGCGCCGAGGTGGTCGTCCTGCCGCCCCGGCGGGGCGTGGCCCTCACACCGGGCGTCCATCGGGCGAGCGCGGGCCTCAGCTTCCTCGCGCCGGTGGCCGCCCCCCAGAACCTCGCCCGCGCCCTGGCGCAGCTCAAGGAAGCGGGCTACTGGGTGGTGGCCGCCTCCCCCGGCGAGGGCGCCGAGGACGCCACCGGCTTCGACTGGCCCGATTGCACGGCGCTGGTCCTGGGCGGGGAGGAGCGGGGCGTAAGCCGCCTGTTGAACGAGGCCAGCGACTTCCGCGTGCAGCTCCCGATGGATGACCGCGTCGAATCGCTGAACGTGGGGGTGGCCTGCGGCGCGCTGGCCTACCTCTGGCGCGCGCGCTGGCCCGCTAGAACGTGATCCGGCGGAGCTGCTCGCCGCTGATCACCCAGCCGAAGCCGCCGCGCATCGTGAACGCCGTCAGGTTCTCCAGTTCCGCGTGCCGGTACTGGCGCGCGAACGTTCCGTCCGCTGCCAGGACGACGATGCGGTCGGCACTCGCGTCGAGGATGGCGATCTCGTTGGCGAACCCGCTCGTGTGCGGGGTGGCGGCCCCCGTCAGGGGCGTGTCGATACCGGCCTGCGCGAGCAACAGGGTGAGTTCGCCGCTGTAGCGCCGGATCGAACCGTCCGCGGCGGCGGTCAGGAGAACCCCTCCGTCCACCATGATGCGCCGGGCGTTCTCGAGCTCGGGTCCCTGGTGCATGACCACCGGGTCAAGACCGAATCCCGAGGGGCCGGCGGCGAAGCTGTAGACGGTCGCGTTGGGCGCATCGAGCACGAAGAGCCGGCCTTCGGCGAAGTACATGTCGGTCACGGTGAGCCCGGCGGGCCGGGCGAACTCGATCTCGGCGACCCATCCCGCCGTGCTCCACGTCCACAGCCCTCCTCCCTCATCCACGATCAGGAGGGCGGAACCGCCCGGGCGCGAGACATCGGCGTAGGTGATGGCCACCGGCGCGAGCGGCGTCTCCTCGCCGGCAGCGAACACGGTCGCTTTCTTGCCCGTCGAGAGCGTGATGGAGATGACCTGGCCCCCGGCGGAGTCGAGGAGGTAGGCATGCGAAGCGCTGACCACGAGCTGGCGCGCCGCAATTGGCGCTTCGCCGAATCCGCGAAGGTCGGCGAACGTGCGGATCTGCATCGGCGTCGCGATCGCGTCCAGCGCCGCGAGCTCGCGGTCGGCCTGCCGCAGGAGGGGCTCGGCGAGGCTTGCGCCTCCCGACAGCGCCGTGGCCTCCAGCAGGATGCCCCGCGCCCGCGTGAGCGCCGCGCGGCGCTGGTCCGGCTGGTCGACGGCGTTGGCGGTCGCGATCTCGCGCTCCGCCTCGTCGATGAGATGGGAGAGGCGTGTCGCCTCGTCGCTCTCCAGCAGTCCGGGGAGGACCGCCCAGGAAACGATGCCGGTGAGGAGCAGGATCGCGACCAGCCCGGCCAGCCAGGCGGGCGGCGAGAAGCCGCCTCCCGCCGTCTCCGTGCGTCCGCCGGTCCGCATCCCTCCACCCATGCTCCGGCGCGCCCGCACCACCGCGCTGCCGGTGCGCGGCCCTGCGGCGAGGCTGCCGGAGGTGGGAACGTTGGTCATGGCTGAGAGTTGCATGCGCCGGTCGGCGGCGAGCTGGCTGACCGGCGCCGCCCCCGTGTGGTGCGAAGCCACCGGCGGCGCCGGTGGCTGCCGCACGTGCGCCACCTGCCGGAAGAAGCTGTGGCCTTCCCCTGCGCCGGCGGCGGCGGAGTGAGGCTGGGGGATCGGGCCGCCGTCGCCGGCGGCCCGGCGCAGGGGCGGAAGCTCCTGTGCCTCGGCCAGGGGGGTCGCCTGTGGCAGCTCCGCATCGACCCGCGACCGGGCGTCGACGTCCTCGAGGCGTCTGCGCGCGACATCGAGAGCAGAGGCTCTGGGGCTGCTCTCGACGAAGAGGCTCGGCTGGAAGTCTCGGGAGGACCCACTGGCGGGCGCCTCACCGCCGATGATGGGTCCCTCGTCCTCCGGCTCGCTCTCGGCTGGAGGAGCCGGGGGCGGCAGGATCTCCTCGCCTGCCTCCGGAACCCCCACGAGCAGGACGGCCGCGTCGCGCAGGTGCGTGATGCGACGGTAGAGGTTGGGAAGCACCTCTGGCAGCGAGCGGCTGAGGATGTCCGCCAGCGCATCTTCGCTCAGCGACTCGGCGACGTTGGTCGTGACCAGCAGGACGCGGTCGCCCGGGGCCAGCGTGAGCGACGTGAGCTGGGGCTGGCCCGGTTCAAGGCCGTTCATCGGCTCGGCGTGCTCGTCGTCGGGTTCGTGGAGGGTAAGCGCGTCCCCGGAGGCGTGGAGGATGCTCGCTGGTCCGCGCGAGGCAAGCACGATGCGCTCGCCCTGTCGGGCGAGACACGCGAGTCCCAGTCCGACGCGATGCTGAGAGACGCTGCGCGTGTTCCAGTCCATCAGGGAACGCTGGGCCTCGCCGTAGATGGCGATGAGCGCCCCCGTGAGGCTCAGGTTGAGCGTCTTCCAGGTGCGTTCCGCCTGCGAGACGAGGTGACCGGCGTACTCGTGGGCGGCCGGCGTCGTGCCCTCCGCCAGGGCGAATAGCTCACAGCGCTCTACCCCAGTCCCGTTCCCCTCGGCGACGCCGATGGTGGCCCCGCGCTCCTGGGGCTCGTGGGCGACGATCGCGAACTGGCCGATCTGCAAGGCGTCGTTCACGGCTGCCTCCCGCAGCAAGCACTCCCGGCCCGGGGAGGCGCCCGCTCGCCCGGGACGCCCTCCCGCCTGGGCACGGCTCAATGCTCTGCCGCCGGACTATACGACGCCCCCACGCCAGCCAGAGGGTCTGGCAGACAACTTCAGCCAAAAATTCCTGGCCGCCTGACACGACTTGGCCAGTCTTCCAGCGAGACGCATCCCCGCCCGACGGGTGCTGTCCCTACTGCTCCTGCGCGAGCGCCCCCAGCAACTCGATCGTGCGGTCCGCGGCAGAGGGGTCTCCCTCCAGGTTGAGCACGCCTGCGAGCATTTCGTTGACGCCCGCCGACGGCAGCCCCCGGATGCGTTCGGCCACTTCCTGCTCGGAGCCCTGGATGACCAGTGCGTCCGACATGGCTCGCGAGAACGTGCCGTCCGCGGCCTCCGGGAAGCCCGCGTCCTGCCACATGGCGGAGTAGTAGGGCGCGTTCGGGTAGAACCCCAGCTGCGCCTGCGACGCCGCCCAGACCGCCTCCGCGTCCTCGGAGACGACCACGGGCACGTGGCTCACGAGCGCCGGCCGCTCCCGCCCGGCCTTTCGCGCGCCCTCTTCCAAGGCGGGTACCGCCACGCGTTCGAGGTGGTGCAGCGGGCTCACCCACGAGATGGCGCCATCGGCCACTTCGCCGCAGAGCCGGTAGGCGTTCGGCCGCAGGGCCGAGGCCATCACCTTCACCTGCGTGGTGACAGGCTGCTGCGGCTGCGTCGGGGCCATCGGCGGCGGCTGCAGGCTCGCCTCGGCGTGCAGCCGCTCCCCATGAAACGACACCGAACCCTCCTGCAGAGTGGCCTTCAGGATCGTCAGGTACTCGCGCAGATGCTGAAGGGGGCGGGTGAACTCGAAGCCGTACATGCCCTCGATGCCCGGCTTGTGGCTCGGTCCGACGCCCAGCTTGAGCCGGCCCGGCGCGAGCTGTTCGACGACGAGGGCGCCCTGCACGACGGCCAGCGGATGGCGGGGAAAGGTGGGGATGATCGAGGTACCGAACCCGATCTGTTCGGTCTCGCCCGCGGCCACCGCGAAGACGGCCAGGGGATCCGCGGACGTCCCGCCGCTCACGAGCCAGGCCGTGTTGAGCCCGGCGCGGTCCGCCGCCACGATGCCATCAATGAGGGACCTCGCGTCGAACGCAAGGACATGGGAGCCGATCGTCAGATCTTTCAACAGGGAACTCCGGGATCCTCGTTCGACCTTAGCAGCCGATCCGGTACCGCTCCTGCAGAGGGCTACGAATCCTGCGCAAGCGCTCCCAGCAGCTCGATCGTGCGGTCTGCGGCGGCGTGGTCCCCCTCGAGGCGAATCACGCCCGCGAGCATCTCGTTCACCCCAACCGAGGGCAGCGCGCGGACGCGCTCGGCGACGGCTTCCTCGGAGCCCTGGATGACGAGCGCGTCCGACATCGCCCGCGAGAACGTGCCGTCCTCAGCCTCCGGGAAGCCCGCGTCCTGCCACATGGCCGAGTAGTAAGGCAGCCGCGGGTAGAAGCCGAGCTGCTGCTGCGCCGCCTCCCACACCGCATCCGCATTCTCCGAGACCACGACGGGCACGTGCGCCACGAGCGCCGGTCGTTCCCTGCCGGCCGACTGTGCCCCTTCGTCCATGGCGGGCACGGCCACGCGCTGCAGGTGCGGGAGCGGGCTCACCCACGAGATCGCCCCATCGGCCAGTTCGCCGCAGAGCCGGTAGGCGTTCGGGCGCAGGGCCGAGGCGAGCACCCTCACCTGCGTCGGCGCCTGCAGCTGCGCCTCGCAGTGCAGCCGCTCGCCGTGATACTCGACGGAGCCCTCCTTGAGGATGGCGTTCAGGATCGTCAGGTACTCGCGCAGGTGCTGGAGGGGACGCACGAACTCGAAGCTGTACGTCGCCTCCACGGCGGGCTTATGGCTCGGGCCAATGCCGAGCTTCAGCCTGCCCGGAGCCAGCTGATCGACTACCACCGCGCCCTGCACCATGGCCAGCGGGTGGCGGGGGAAGGTAGGGATGATCGAGGTGCCGAACCCGATCTGATCGGTGTTGCCTGCAGCCGCTGCGAAGACGGCGAGGGGGTCGGGGGCGGGACCGCCGCTTGTGAGCCAGGCCGTGTTCACGCCTGCCCGATCCGCCGCCACGATGCCATCGATGAGGCCGCTGGCATCGCGCGCGAGGATGTGGGTTCCGATTATCAGGTTCTGCACGCTGTCTCCCGGCGCCCGTTCCGGCGCTCGCGGACGATACCACGCACGCCCTCCCCGCTTCCCCGGGCGACACGCACCCCTCGGGGCTCCCCCGCCGCGCGCCCATCCTCACCCCCACAACTTCCGAGGAGGATGGAATGCGAACGTTTCTCTTGACCTACGCGATGACAGTGGGCGTGCTCCTGCGCGCCAGCGCCGGACTCGCCCTCCACGGCCTCCTGCGGCCGCGCAGCGACTGCGCCATCGAGCGCGCCACCGGCCGGGTGGCGCGGGCATGACGAGCGCGCAGATCGCGGTCGGTCGCAACATCGTCAACGTCATCTCCGTGCTCGCGATCGTGCTCGTCGTCTCGCTCGTGGGCCTCATCGCCCTCGGCGCCGTCGACGGCGACGCGGGCGTACGCGGCACGCTGACCCACGTGCTGGAGACGGTCCTGGGCGTCTTCGTCGGCCTCGCCGCCGGGCGCCTCGCCGGCACCGCCACCCCCAGGCCCACGTCCTCGGGCGGCTAGGGAACGGTGGGGCGCCGCTCCCTGTCGCCCCGCTGACTCCCTCCACCCGGTACCCTTGGTGCCAACACCGAACAAGGGCTCGAGGGAGGACGCCATGGAGAAGCTGGTCGATGGCGATCTCGGGATCGTGCGGGCGGGGCCCGCCGGATTCGGCAACAACATCTACATCGTGATCGACGAGGCCTCCGGCGAGGCCGCTTTCATCGACGCTCCGGACGAGGTCGAGAAGAGCATCGCCGCCGTCGAGTTCGCGGGTATCGAACCCTCGACCATCCTGCTGACCCACTCGCACCCGGATCACACCGCCAGCATCGTCGCCCTCAAGGAGCGCTACGGCTGTCGGCTCATCGCCGACCCGGCAGAGCCCTGGATCCCCGAGGGCACGCTCGACGAAGCCATTACCGACGGCGACACCGTCAAGGTCGGCGGCATCACCTTCGACGTCGTTTCTATCCCCGGCCACACGCCCGCGAGCACGGCCTTCATTCACGGCGCCCACGCCTTCGTCGGCGACACGCTCTTCCCGGGCGGCCCCGGCCACTCCCGCTCCAACGAGCTGCTCCAACAGGAGATCGCGTCCATCACCACGCGCCTCTACGCCCTCCCCGACGACACGACCGTCTGGCCGGGCCACGGCGGCAACACGACGATCGGCGCCAGCAAGGCCGAATACGAGGTCTTCGCCTCCCGCGACCATGCTCCCGACCTGCACGGCGACGTCCTCTGGCTTGAGTCCTAGGAGAGCGCTCCCGCTCTTCTCGCCACCGACGCGCGATTCCCGTACGATCCGAGCTTATGGCAATCGTTTCTGAGTCAGGGCTCGACGAGGCGCGCATCCGCTCGGCCGTCGTGGAGATGCTCGAGGCGATCGGGGAAGACCCGGCCCGCGAAGGGCTCGTCGATACGCCCCGGCGCATCGCCGAAATGTACGCCGAGATCTTCCAGGGGCTCGACGAAGACCCCGCCGCGTTCCTCAAGGTGGGCTTCGAGGTTGCGCACGATGAGATGGTCATCCTGCGCAACATCCCCTTCTACAGCGTGTGCGAGCACCACCTGCTCCCCTTCCACGGCGAGGCGCACGTGGGCTACCTCCCCGATGGCCGGGTCGTCGGCATCAGCAAGCTCGCGCGCGTGGTGGAGTCCTTCGCCCGGCGACCCCAGATCCAGGAGCGCCTCACGAGCCAGGTGGCGGAAACCGTTATCGGGGCGCTCGAGGCGGATGGGGTTGCGGTCGTCGTCGAGGCCGAGCACCTGTGCATGACCATGCGCGGCGTGCGCAAACCCGGCAGCCGCATGGTCACGAGCGCGATGCGCGGGCAGTTCAAGCGATCGAGCGTGACTCGCTCCGAGTTCCTCGCGCTCGTCCACGGCTCCTCCTAGGCGGCCATGTCCGACGCGCCCGCCGGCGGCGAACCCGTCTTTGAGGACGGGCCGCTGCCACTCATCACCTCCGAACCCTTCGAGTCGCTCGCCTCTGAGTGGGCCGAGCTGCACCGCACGATTCCCGACGCCCTGCCGTTCTCCCACCCCGTCTGGCACGAAGCCTGGCTGCGCCACTGCGGGGGCGACGCCTTTCCCGTGTTCCTCGCCCTCCGGTCACCCGCCGGCGAGAAAGAGGGCGAGGCGCCCCTCGTGGGCGTCATCCCCCTCGATGTGGGGGGCGCGGAACCGCGCTTCCTCGGCGACCCCGACCTGAGCGACCACTCCGGGGCGCTGATCGCGCCGGGGCAGGAGGTGGGGGCGGCGGCCGCCCTCATCGAGTGGCTGATGGAAGACCTGTCGCCGGGGTTCGAGGCCTGGGGACTTTCGGAGGCCGGGTCCCTCTGTCCCGCCCTCCTCGCCGCCGCCGCCCGCTACGGCTGGATGGCGAGCGAGGAGCCGGAGGCGGTCACGCCGACCGTCGAGCTGCCGGACACGTGGGAGGCCTACGTGGCCGCACTCCCGAAGAAGTACCGCCACGAGCTGCGCCGCAAGCTCCGCAACCTCGAACGCGCCGGCGATGTTGCGTTCGAGTCCGCCACCACCCCGGGGGAGGTGGCGGAGGTGGTCGAGGGGCTGCTCGGGATGATGCGCGAGAGCCGCGAGGAGAAGGCCGCTTTCCTCACCCCCGAGCGCGAAGCCTTCTTCCGCGATCTCGCGACCGGGCTCAGCGAGCACGGGCTCGCGCGCATCGCCACCCTCACGTTCGCCGCTCGCCCCGCCGCTCGCATCTTCGCCCTCGAAGGCGGCGGCGCGACGATGCTCTACAACAGCGGGTACGACCCATCCCTCTCGCAGCTCGCCGTGGGCCTGCTGTCGAAGGCCCTGCTCGTGCGCGACGCCATCGAGCGCGGCCGCGACGCCGTCGACTTCCTGCGCGGCACGGAGCCCTACAAGCGCCACCTCGGCGGTCAGCCCCGCGACATCGTCACGGTGCGCCTGTCGGGGGCGTGATGACGGGCTTGCCGCATACAGAAGGCCGCGATAGCGCTACGCTATCGGGACGCTCATGCGAATAGCGCAGGTCTCTTACCACACGAATCCCGTTGCCCCGCTCGGCGGGCGCCACACCGGCGGGATGAACGTGTACGTCCACGAGCTTTCCCGCGAACTTGCCCGGCTGGGCAACCAGGTCGACATCTTCACGCGCCTCGAGGGCGAGCGGCAGGAGGTCACGCCCCTCGCGCCGAACCTGCGGCTCGTGCAGCTGCCCGCCGGTCCGGCGGCCCCGCTCGACAAGGCCTTGCTCACGCCCTACGTGCCCGCCTTCGTCGCGGAGATGAACCGCTTCGCCGCCGACGAGGGCCACACGTACGACCTCGTGCACAGCCATTACTGGCAGGCGATCGCCGCGGGCGAGCCCTTCGCGCGGGCGCAGGACGCTCCCCACCTCGTGATGTTCCACACGCTGGGCGAGGTCAAGAACCGGGCGCGCGTCTCCGAGGAGGAGCCAGGGGAGCGTATCCGCCGCGAACGCGAGCTCGCCGCCTCGGCCGACGCCATCGTCACCGCCAGCGGGCACGAGCACGACCTGCTCGCCCGCTACTACGGCGCCGACCCCGCCCGCATGGTCAGCATCCCCTGCGGCATCGACACCGACCGCTTCCGTCCCCGCGACCGCGAGGAGTGCCGCCGCGCGCTCGGCATCGAGCCGGACCGCCCCGTGCTGCTCTGGGTCGGCCGCCTGGAGAAGCTGAAGGGCGTCGACATCCTCATCGACGCCGTCGCCGAGCTGGAAGACCCGGAGATCCTGCTGCTGGTTGTCGGGGGCGACGAGCACGGCGAGGAGCTCCGCGCCGAGCTCGAGGAGCAGGCGCGCGAGGCTGGCCTGGCCGGAGGCGTGCGCTTCACCGGCGCCGTTCCCCACGAGGAGCTCCCTGCCTGGTACAGCGCCGCCGATGTCTGCGTGGTGCCGAGCTACTACGAGAGCTTCGGGCTGGTCGCCGTCGAGGCGATGGCCTGCGGCACGCCCGTCGTCGCCTCGCGCGTCGGCGGGCTGGTCTCGACCGTGACCGACGGCGTCAACGGCTACCTCATCCCCTGGCGCTGCCCCGAGCCGTTCGCGGAGAAGCTCGAGGTGCTCATCCGCAACCCCGAGCTGCGGGCGAACTTCGCCCGCGCCGCCCGCGACTCCGTCCAGCGTTTTCGCTGGGACGAGGTCGCGCTGCGCATGGAGGCCCTCTACCGGGACGTCATCGCCGCCCACGCGAGCGAGGAGGTTCCGGCATGACCATCGCCGACACCGTCCGCGCGGTGGGGCGCTGGTTCGCCGGCGGCGAGCAGGAGCCCGACCCCGACCCCAGCGCCCTCGGCACCCCCGAGCGGGCGATGGTCGTGATGGCCCACCCCGACGACGCCGAGTTCGTCTGCGGCGGCACTGTGGCGCGCTGGTGCGCCGAGGGCTCCGAGGTCGTCTACGTCGTCGTCACCGGCGGCGACAAGGGCACGCACGACCCGGAGATGCACCCGGAGAAGCTGGCCGCCATCCGCGAGGAGGAGCAGCGCGCCGCCTGCCGCGCCTTGGGCGTGAAGGAGTGCGTGTTCCTCGGCCATCCCGACGGCCACACGATCGACGAGGAGGAGCTGCGCGGCCAGATCGTGCGCCTCATCCGTATCCACCGCCCCGACGTGATCGTGACCTGGGACGCCTTCCGCCGCGGCTTCAACCACCGCGACCACCGCAACGTTGGCATCCTCACCGCCGACGCCGTCTACCCGCTCGTGCGCGACCGCCTCTACTACCCGCGCGACGAAGAGGACGGCCTCCCCTCGCACCAGGTGAACGAGGTGCTCTTCGCCGGCAGCGAGGACCCCGACCACACGATCGACGTGACCGCTCACTGGGAGACGCGCCTCGAAGCGGTGCTCTGCCACACGAGCCAGATCGGCGGGCGCACGCGCGAGGACTTCCTGCGTATGCGCGAGGAGATGATCGCGCGCCAGGGTCACGCCCGCATGGAAGAGCGCTTCCGCCGCTGGTCGATCCGCCGCGCCCCACCCCCGCCCCGCGAGGCCGCCAACCCGCAGGCCCGAGGCTAGCCCGCCCCGAATCCCTCCGCCC
>VXLW01000087.1 GCA_009841435.1 Dehalococcoidia bacterium
TTCAGTGCCGGGGCGCTGGGGCAAACGATAAAAAACCCCATCACCCCGCCCCCCACGATCGCGACCGTCACGTCGTGCGCTCCCCGAAGATGGCGCGCCCCACCCGCACCAGCGTGGCCCCCTCCTCGATCGCGACCTCGAAGTCGTCCGTCATCCCCATCGAGAGATCCGTCAGTGCAAAGCGCTCGGCCAGTTCCCGCAGGTCGCGGAACACCGGCCGTACGTCCTCGGGATCCGCGGCGATCGGCGCGATGGTCATGAGCCCGCGGAGGCGCAGGTTGGCCGCCTCGCGCGCCGCCTCGACGAGCGCCGCGACCTCATCGGCTGCCACGCCTTGCTTCTGCGGCTCGGCGGCGATATTGACCTGCAGGAGCACGTCGCGCGGTGCGGGCGCCGCCCCGTCGAGGCGCGCCAGCAGCTTCAGCGAGTCGACCGAGTGGATGACGTCGAAGGACGAGGCGGCTGCCTTCGCCTTGTTCGACTGGAGGTGCCCAACCAGGTGCCAGGTCGCCTCGACGCCAGCGGCCTTCGCCGCCTCGGTCTTGGGCACGGCTTCCTGGATGCGGTTCTCGCCGAAGTGCCGGAGGCCTGCGGCATTCGCCGCTCGAACCGCCTCGACCGGCTGGCCCTTGCTGATGGCCACGAGCGTTACGGTGCCGGGGTCACGGCCGGCTCGCTGACAGGCGCGGGCGATGCTTTCGCGCACACGCTCGACGCCCGCTTCCACGTCTTGCTGCAGGGGGACCGCGCTCACGGGCTCGATCTTACCCGTGTGCGTGAGGGACCGGAGCGCCCCCTAGCCGCACTTGGTGTAGCCGCAGCTCCGGCACACGAGGCAACCCTCGCCGTACTCGAGGACCGAGCCGCATTCGGGGCAGCCCACCCCGCTCGGGACCATGTCGCCGTGAGACAACACGGGCTCGTCCACGCCCCGGCTCTCGACGACCTCGTATGGCGGGATGAGCGTTGGCTGCACCGCCGCTTCGCTGTCGCCGAACTTCAGCTCCAGCCAGCGGAAGATGTAGTCGGTGATGCTCGTCGCGATCGGAATCTCGGGGTTGCCCGTGGGGCCGCTCGGCTCGAAGCGGCTGCCCTGCATCCTGCTCGCGAGCACCGAGACCGGCACCCCGAACTGGAGCGCGTAGCTCGTTAGCATCGCCAGGCTGTCCATCAGCGCCATCACCGTCGAGCCCTGCTTGCTCACATTTACGAAGAGCTCGCCGGGGGTCCCGTCCGCGAAGAGGCCGACGGTCATGTACCCCTCCTGCTCCCCCACGCGGAACTTGTGCGTGATCGACTGGCGCTCGTCGGGCAGGCGGCGGCGGATGGGCCGGCCCTTCTCCGCCACCAGCGCCTCGGCCGCGGCGATGGCCTCGGCCGCCGCTTCCTCGCTCTCGCCCTCCTCCTCGCCCGCGTGCTTCAGCACCTGCAGATCGCGAGAGCCGTCGCGGTAGATGGTGATGCCCTTGCAATCCGTGTCGTACGCCAGCTGGTAGGCGGTGGCGACATCCTCGACCGTGGCCTCGTTGGGGAAGTTGATCGTCTTTGAGACGGCGTTGTCGGTGTGCGCCTGGAACGCTGCCTGCATGCGCACGTGCGCTTCGGGGGCGATGTCGTGCGCCGTCACGAACACCTCTTTCACCCAGTGAGGCACGTCGGTGCGCTCGGCCAGGTGCCCGCCGTGGGCGAGGAAGTCGATCAGGTCGTCGCTGTAGAAGCCCTCGGACTGGGCGACACGCTCGAAGTGCTCGTTCACCTCGTTCAGCTCGACCCGCTTCGTGGGGTCGTCCTTGTCGAGGTAGTGCGAGCGCACGAAGGCCAGCGCGAACACCGGCTCAACGCCGCCCGAGCAGTCGGCGATGATGCTGAGCGTACCCGTGGGCGCGATCGTCGTGCGGGTCGAATTGCGCAGGGGCATCGGCCCCTCGCCCCCGCCGGGCCCGTACATCGACTGGCCCCACTCTGGGAAGTTGCCGCGTACGGCCGCGAGGTTGTGGGAGGCTGCGTCCGCCTCCCGCTGGATGAAGCCCATCACCTCGCGGGCCAGCGCGAGCGCCTGCTCGGAGTCGTAGGGGATGCGCAGCTCGAGCAGCATGTCCGCCCAGCCCATCACTCCCAGCCCGATGCGGCGGATGGCGAGCGAGGTTTCCTCGATCTCCTCGATCGGGTACTGGTTCATCTCGATCACGTTGTCGAGCAGGTGTACGCAGCGGTGAACCGTCGAGCCCAGCCGCTCGAAGTCCACTGCCTTCGAACCCGGCTCCCCGACCACGAAGTGGGCCAGGTTGAGCGAGCCCAGGTTGCACGAGTCGTAGGAGTACAGCGGCTGCTCGCCGCAGGGGTTCGTCGACTCGATCGGTCCCCGTCCGGGAACGGGGTTCGCGCGACCCCCGTTGATTCGGTCGATGAAGATGACGCCCGGGTCACCGTTCTGCCAGGCGTTCTCCACCATCGTCTGCCAGACCTCGCGGGCGTTTCGCTTGTCTATCGCCTCGCCCGTCTTGGGGCTGATGAGGTTGTAGTCGCCGCCCTCCTCCAGCGCCGTCATGAACTCGTCCGTCACGGCCACGCTGATGTTGAAGTTCGTGAGCGTGGTCATGTCCGCCTTCATCTCGATGAAGTGGTCGATGTCCGGGTGGTCGACGCGCAGGATGCCCATGTTGGCGCCCCGTCGCGTGCCGCCCTGCTTGATCGCCTCCGTGGCCGAGTCGAACACCGTCATGAAGGACACGGGACCGCTGGCGACGCCCATCGTGCTGCGCACGCGGTCGTTCGCCGGGCGCAGACGCGAGAAGGCGAAGCCCGTGCCGCCGCCCGACTTGTGGATCACGGCCGTATCCCGGATCGCCTTGAAGATGCCGTCGATCGAGTCCGGCACCGGCAGCACGAAACACGCCGAAAGCTGCTGCAGGTCGCGACCCGCGTTCACCAGCGTCGGCGAGTTCGGGAGGAAGTCGAGCGAGGAGAGCAGGCGGTAGAAATCCTGCTCGGCGGCGGTGCGATCAGCCTCCGTGCCGCCGAAGCGCAGCTCGGCCTGGGAGAGGTTGCGCGCCACCCGCTGGAAGCACTGATCGGGCGTCTCGATAGGATCGCCCTTGTCGTCGCGCGCCACGATGCGACGTTCCATGACCACGACGGCGTTCTCCGAAAGCGGTGTCGCGGCGAAACCGGCGCCGGTATCGGGAGTGGGCTCGGAAGTGGTAACCATGGTGTCCTCCAGCAGGTTCCAGGTGGCGGGTCTAGGGCTAGAACGTTTGTTCGGGGCGGGAAGAATAGCGCCGCTCGCTCCGGGTTGCAACCTCCATCGCTACCCCACCGTCCGCAGGAATGGCGCCGGCTCTTCCGAGTCGGTCTCCTCTCGTGCGGAGTCTTCGGGGAGGGCGAGTTGCTGGGTGCGCTCGTCGAAGGTGGGAACGCGCCCCTCGTCCAGCGCCTGGAGCGCGTCCTTGAGCGAGTCAAGGTCGGCGAAGGCACGGTAGACCGAGGCGAAACGGATGTAGGCGATGTGGTCGATCCGCCTCAGCGCATCGACGGCGAGCTCGCCGATAACCGAGGACGGCACCTCGAGGCGCCCGTCGCGGGTGACGCGCCCCTCGATGTCGGCCACGACGGCGTCGAGCTGGTCGGCGGAGACGTTGCGCTTGGCGCAGGCCGAGCGCAGCCCGGCGAGCAGCTTCTCCCGGTCGAAGTCCTCGCGGCGCTCGTCCTTCTTGACCACCTGCACGGTGGAGCGAAGGACGGTCTCGAGCGTCGTGAAGCGCTCCCCGCAGTCCGCACACTCGCGCCGCCGGCGCACGGCGTTTCCGGTTCCCCGGCTATCCGTAACGCGGGAGCTTTCCGAGTGGCAGAAGGGACAGCGCATAACGAATCCGAACTGTTAACGGGTGTTAACGCCTTCTCGATGGAAGCGCATCATCGCCCATATCTTGGGGGCCTGTCAATACGTCAGCCACTAGATATTGGGGCTGCTAAGGTTCCATAACATTTTATCAGGTGTTTACGTGGACCGCTCGATCGGAGCCCTACCGGCAGCGGCGAACCTCGTGAAACTGGCACGCTTCGGTGTCGGGCCAGGGGCCCAGCACGCCGCTTCCCGGGTGCAGGCAGCGCCCCCGCCCCATGTCTCCGGGGACGAACTCGTGGCAGTTCTCGCAGGTGAGGGCCGGTTTCGCACCGGGATTCAGGTCCTCCCGCACCGCTGCCATCAGGCTGCGTGGTCCGGGTTGCCAGGTGAGCGCCCTCAGGTCGTCGTCCGCCGGCGAGGCGGTAGCGCCGTTGCCGAAGAAGTCGTCGTCCGAACGCCGGCGCTTGCGGCGCGCCTCCGACCGCCTGAGCGCCTCGGCCCCCAGGCTCTCCCGATCCCGCCGGGAACGGCGTTTGCGTCCCTTGCGACGGCCCATGCCCGCAGCCTAGCGAGACGCCACCGCCGCGTCGAGCAGACCCCGGCGGCGGCCTCAGAAACCCGGTAGCCGCCCCTTGCGTCCTGTCCCTGCGACCTCCGCCTCGTGCGCGAGCAGTGCCCGCTTCGTACCGAGGCCGCCTGCGAATCCAGTCAGCGAGCCGCTCGCCCCGACCACCCGGTGGCAGGGCACGATCACCGGCGCCGGGTTGCGTCCCGTCGCTGCCCCGACGGCCCGCGCCGCCGCGGGCCGCCCGATCGCCTCCGCCGTGGCGCCGTAGGTGCTGGTTGCCCCGAACGGGATCCGTGCGAGCTCGCTCCAGACGAGCCGCTGGAACTCCGTTCCCTCGAGGTCGAGCGCAAGATCGAACTCCCGGCGCTCGCCCCGGAAGTACTCGCCCAGCTGTGCAATCGCATGCTCCAGATGTTCCCCGGCCTTCGGTTCCGGTCGGTTGCCGCCGCCGCGCTCGCGCCCCCACCGCACCTCCCGCACACCCCGCGCCGATGCAAGGACCGTGAGATCCCCGATCGGCGTCGCGACCGCCCCGATTGCCAGTGTGCTCGCCTCTACCGTCGCCACTCCGCGATGTTCCAGACCTCGCTGTCCCAGGCGTTGAACTTGACGCCCTGCAGCGTGTTTGCGTGCGCCGAGACAATGCCGCGGCTCACAAGCGGGATCTCGAAGTAGCTTCGCACAAGGAGGTCGTTGAGCCGCTTCACCAGCGCCTCTCGCTCGGCGCCAATCGGAAGCTGTGGGAGCGCCTCATAGGCCGCGTCGTACTCAGGGTTGCAGGCGCGCGCCACGTTCCCCTCGGACCAGGTGTTGGCGCGCGTGGGGATGTGGCCGCAGCGGTTGTCGGAGAGGTAGTTCTGCGGCTCGAGCCCGCCGCCCGTGGCGTACATCTGCACGTCCGCGAAGAAGCGCCGGTAGGTTTCCGGCCCCGTATCGCTTCCGAAGTAGACGCTGGCGTCGAAGTGAACCAGCTCCGTCTCGATGCCGATCTCGCGCCACCAGTCGCGCACCAGCTCCTGGGTGGCCTGCCGCACGGCATTGGTCGAGGTCATGTAGGTGACTCGCAGGGGCACGCCGTTGTACTCCCGGATGCCGTCCCCGTCGCGGTCGACCACGCCGTGCTCGTCCAGGAGCGCGTTCGCCCCGGCGACGTCCTGGGTGAGGCATGCGTCGTTCGCTCCGGAGACGTAGTGCGCGGGCCCGGCGATGAGGTCGCATTCGGGCCGGCCGGCGAAGCCGTACAGCTCGGTCAGGCGGTCCCGGTCGATTGCCATCGACATTGCCTGGCGGATCGGCTGGAAGGAGAGGAACGGGTGGGGATTCTCGCCATCCAGGTACTCCGAGCGGTTGTCTCCGAGGGCGGGATCCGGATTCGTCTGGTTCACGACGATACGCTCGACCAGGTCGGAGAACGCGGACACCACGGTGCCGTTGCCTGCTGCCTCCAGATCGGCGAGCAACTGGGGCTCGACCTGCAGGTTCAAGGCGTAATCGGCGATGCCCCACTGCAGGACGGCCGTTGCCGCCGCGATCGCGCTTCCACCCCCCTTCAGCACGACGCGGTCGAAGTAGGGCTTCTCCCCTCGCCAGTGCGGATTGCGCTCGAAGGCGGCCTCAGCCTCGGGCGTGAAGGAGACGATGCGGTAGGGGCCCGTGCCCAGCGGCCCGTGGTTTTCATCCTCGCACCCGCTGGCGGCCTCGCCCACGCAATCGGCGAACTGCGAGGCGCTGATGATGGGCGTGCCCGCGCTCACGAAGGCGTGGTAGGGGTACGGCGTGGGCTCCTCGAACGTGATCCTGACGGTGTGCTTGTCGAGCGCCTCCACGGACGCGATGCCGGTGAACGCGTCTTCGGCCGTGCACCCTGTCGCCTCATGCGTGCAGTAGCGCCAGGTGAAGACCACGTCCTCGGCGGTCATGTCGCTCCCGTCCGACCACTTCACCCCTTCCTTCAGCTTCCAGGTGATGGAGAGCTGGTCCGCCGACACCCCCCCGTTTTCGACGGTGGGGATCTCCTCCGCCAGGGCCGGTACAAGCTCGCCGTCGGGGCCGTACCAGGCCAGCGGCTCGAGGGTGATCGCGCCTGCGTCCCGGTCCTTGAAGCCGCCGGAGAGGTAGGGACCGGGGAGGGAAGGGGCCTGCCAGTTGAGGAGGGTGAGAACCTCCTCCTGGTCGCGCTCGCCGTCGCCGCCGCACGCGGCGAACGCAACCAGCAGGGCCAGTCCGAGCAGGATCGTCAGGGAACGGTGCATGGAGAAACTCGCTGGATGTAGTAGAGCGCTCCCCGATGGGGGAGCTCGCGCAGGATCGTACGCCGGACGCGCACAGCGCGCTCCCGTCTTCCCCGCGCCGCCGTAGAGGGGGCACGCCGTATACTCTCCGGGGCCCTGCGTGAAGGCTCTACGACGCCTGCAGTGGGGTCCGGCGGAAGCGATGAACAGAACCGGAGGGGGCGCGTGACCGAGATCGAGACCGCTCCTTCCCGTACTTCCGCCCTTGATCTTGCCGGCGAACTCCTGGCCCTGCGTTCCCGCCGCGATGGCGCCGGCCTCGCAACCGTCGCCCTCCCGGTCGGGCTGCTCGGGAGCGCGGCTGGGTGGAGCGTGCGGCAGCTTCGCTCCGCGGCCACGGTGTCCTGGGAGCAGCCCTCCGAAGACCTGCACCTGTTCGGCTTCGGGCGCGCCCTCGATCTCGGCTCGGCGGCGGGCGCGCCGCTCGCGGCGGCGGCCCCCGCCCTTCGCGAGGCCGCCGACGAGCATCGCTCCGGCGACGTCGCCCCCCTTGCCCGACCCCGCTTCTTCGGCGGCGCGCGCTTCGATGCGAGCGCCCCGCACCTCGAGCACGCCTGGGAGGCCTTTGGCGCCTGGCGCTTTGTACTCCCTGAGGTCATCGTCGCCCTCCACGGCGGGCAGGTCAGCGCCTCCCTCACGCTTGCCGTCCGTCCCCAGCAGACACGGGAAGACGTCGCCTCTGCCGTAGCCGGCGCCATTGCCCGCGTCGCCCTCCCTTCCGGCCCTCCCGCTGGACCGCCCCGGTACCAGCGCACTGGCCCCGACGCCTCCCACTGGCGTTCCTCCGTCTTGCAGGCGCTCGGCGAGATTGCCGATGGCCGTTACGGGAAGGTCGTCCTCGCGCTGCAAGCACGCTGCCACTCCCCCACCCCCCACGACGTCTCAGGCACGCTGACGGCCCTCGCCGACCGCTACGAGAGTTGCTACGTGTTCGGCTACCGGCTCGGCGACTCGAGCTGGGTTGGGGCCAGCCCCGAGCTGTTGGTGTCCCTGGAACAGGGGCGCGTAAGCGCCCTCAGCCTGGCGGGTACCTGCGCCCGCGGCCGCGATGCGGAGGAAGACGAGGAGCTGGCCCGCGTGCTCATCGCCAGCGAGAAGGAGCGCAGCGAGCACGATATGGTCGTCCGCGCGGCCCGCGAGACTCTCGGCTCCCTCTGTTCGGACCTCTCGGTGCCGGACACACCCCGCATCCTCCGCATGACGGGAATCCAGCACCTCCAGACCCTCATCGAGGGGCGCGCCGATCCCGGGGTCGACGTGCTCGATGCCCTGCTGGCGATGCACCCCACGCCCGCCGTCGGTGGCTCACCGCGCGAGCCCGCTCTGGACGCCATCGCCCGGCTCGAGGGGATGGATCGCGGGTGGTACGCCGGACCCATCGGCTGGATGGACATGAACGGCGAGGGCGCTTTCGCGGTGGCCCTGCGTGCGGCCCTCCTCCACGGGCGCGAGGCGCTGCTCTACGCCGGCGCCGGCGTCGTTGCCGGCTCCGACCCCGACCGCGAGCTCGCCGAGGCCGAGCTGAAGCTCCGGCCCCTGCTCGAGGCCCTGCGCGGGGAATAGCGGTGGTTGCCGCCGCCAACACCGCCGCCGCCCGCGCCCTCGTCGCAGGGCTCGCCGCTGCCGGCGTCCGCGACGCCTGCGTCACGCCCGGCTCGCGCTCGACCCCCCTCACCGTCGCCCTCGCGGAGCAGGATGTGATCCGCCCCTGGCTCCACCTCGACGAGCGTTCGTCCGCCTTCTTCGCGCTTGGGCTCGCCCGCGCGAGCGGCAGGCCGGTGGCGCTTGTCTGCACCTCCGGCACAGCCGCCGCCAACTTCCACCCCGCCGTCGTCGAAGCCGACCTCTCGCGCGTGCCCCTCATCGTCTGCACCGCCGATCGGCCGCCCCACCTGCGTAACGTCGGCGCTCCCCAGACCATCGATCAGGTTGGCCTGTACGGCGTCAGCGCGCGTCACGAGCGCGACCTCCCCGCGCCGGGTTCCCCGGACGCATCGCCCCAGGTCTTCGGTCAGGCTGCGGCCCAGGCGGTCGAGGTGTCGGTGGGCCCCCTTCCCGGCCCCGTCCACCTGAACGTTCCCTTCGACGAACCACTGATCGAGTCTCCTGCCGACCACCCCGCTCCCACCTCCTCCCCGCAGGCCGGTCCTCTTCCCCAAGTCCCCTCCATCACGCCCCGCCCCGACGCGCTCGAGGCAGCGGTCGAGGCCCTGGATAGGTGCGAACGGCCCCTGGTGGTCGCCGGCCCTGAGAGCGGCGGCCTCCCCGCCGAGCCAATCGCCGCCCTCGCTCTCGCCCTCGGCGCTCCCCTCCTCGCTGATCCCCTCAGCGGTCTCCGCACCGGTGGCCACGATCGCACCCACGTCCTCGACGCGTACGACGCCTTCCTCCGCGACCCCCGCGCCGGCGCCCTCGCCCCGGATTGCGTTCTCCGCTTCGGAGCGGCCCCGACCTCGAAGGCGCTCAACCAGTTCCTCGCCCGCGCCACCGCCGCGACCCACATCCTCTGCGACCTCCCCGGCTCCTTCCGCGATCCGAACGCTGTCACGACCCGGCGCCTGACGGCGGACGCCCGCTCTGCCGCGAACGCCCTCCGCGAGCAGCTATCGGGCCGGGCCAACGGCGACTGGCTCCCGCAGTGGCGCAGGCACGACGCCCGCGCCCGGCAGTCGCTCGATGCCTACGCGCTGGCTGTGGCGGACCCGTTCGAGGGCCGCGCGGTCGTCGAGCTGCAGCGCGCGCTCCCCGCCGGCGCGACGATCTTCGCCGGCAACAGCATGCCCGTCCGCGACGTCGACTCGTTCCTCACGAGCGACGAGAAGGCGCTGGCCGTCGCCTCCAATCGCGGCGCCAACGGCATCGACGGCGTTGTCTCGTCGGCCCTGGGGCACGCTGCTGCTGGAACGGGGCCCGTCGCCCTCCTCATCGGCGACATCTCCCTCTACCACGACTTCAATGGCCTCTGGGCGGGCATGCGCCACGGGCTCGACCTGACCGTCGTCATGCTCAACAACGGCGGTAGCGCCATCTTCCACTACCTCCCCCAGGCTGCCCACGAGCACGTGTTCGAGGAGTGGTTCGCCACGCCCAGCAACGTCGACTTCGCCGCCGCGGCCGGCGCCTACGGCGCGAGCCACTGCCTCCTCGACGACTGGTCGGAGCTCGAAGCCGCACTGTCCGGGCCCGGTAACGGAATCCGCATCGTTGAGGTCCGTACCGACCGCGTCCGCAACCTCGAGATGCACGAGGAGGCGTGGACGAAAGCCAACGAGGCGGCTTGGGCATGACGCTCGTCCCCCTCGAAGGCGGCTACTCCCTGAACGTGGAGCGCTGGGGCAGCGGACCGCCCCTGGTGCTGCTCCACGGCTTCACCGGCTCTGCCATGAGCTGGGGACCGCTCGCCGAGATGCTGGCCGCGCGCTTCACCCTGCTCGCCGTCGACATCGTCGGCCACGGAGCCTCCGGCAAGCCCGAGGACCTCGACTGCTACGCCATCGACCGAGCCGCCCGCGACGCCGTGTCCGCGATGCTGGCGTTCGGCGTTCGGCGAAGCTCCTGGCTGGGCTACTCGATGGGGGGCCGCCTCGCCCTCTATGTGGCCGCGACCGTCCCGAAGGCCGTCGACCGTCTCGTGCTCATCGGCGCCTCCCCCGGCCTCGCCGAACCCGCCGAGAGGGATGCCCGCCGTGCCGCCGACGAAGCCCTCGCCGACCGCATCGAGCAGGACGGTGTGCCCGCCTTCGTCGACTACTGGGAATCCCTGCCCCTCTTCGAGAGCCAGCAGCGACTCCCTGCCGGGATGCGCCTCGCCATCCGCCGTGGCCGTCTCGCGAACGACGCGCGCGGCCTTGCCAACAGCCTTCGCGGCATGGGGACCGGCGCCCAGCCCTCGCTCCACGACCAGCTCGGCGACATCGAAGCGCCGTCCTTGCTGCTCGCTGGGGCGCACGACGCGAAGTTCGCCGCCATCGCCGCCGAGATGGCGGAGGCGATGGCGAATGCCCGCGCTGCCCTCGTCCCCGGCGCCGGGCATGCCGCACACATCGAGAAAGCGGCATACTGCGCTCGCACGATTACGGCCTTCCTCGAGGAAGGCGCGAGGGAGCAGCGACATGGCGGTAGCCTGGGAGCCGGCAGGTGACTACGAGGACATCCTCTACGGGAAGGCCGAGGGGATGGCTCGCATCAGCATCAACCGGCCCGAGGTCCACAACGCCTTCCGCCCCGAGACCGTCTTCGAGCTGATCGACGCCTTCCAGAAGGCGCGTGAAGACCCCGAGGTCGGCGTTGTGCTCTTCACGGGCGAAGGAGGCCGCGCCTTCTGCTCCGGTGGCGACCAGCGCGTCCGCGGTCACGGCGGCTATGTCGGCGAGGACGACGTCGCCCGCATCAACGTCACCGACCTGCACAAGCTCATCCGCTCGATTCCCATCCCCGTGATCGCCCTCGTGGCCGGCTGGTCGATCGGTGGTGGGCACGTCCTCCACGTCATCTGCGACCTCACCATCGCCGCAGAGAACGCCCGCTTCGGCCAGACCGGCCCGCGTGTCGGTTCCTTCGACGGAGGCTTCGGGGCCGGGCAGCTGGCCCGCCTCGTCGGCCAGAAGAAGGCGCGCGAGATCTGGTACCTCTGCCGCCAGTACGACGCGCAGGAGGCGCTTGAGATGGGCCTCGTCAACGCCGTCGTCCCCCTCGATCAGCTTGAGGACGAGGGTGTCCAGTGGGCCCGCGAGGCCCTTCGTCACAGCCCGCTCGCCCTGCGCCTGATGAAGTCGTCCTTCAACGCCGAGCTCGACGGGATGACCGGCATCACCGAGCTCGCCCACAACGCCACGCTGCTCTTCTACATGAGCGACGAGGGCAAGGAAGGGCGCAACGCCTTCATCGAGAAGCGCGAGCCCGCCTACTCGGATATGGCCAAGTTCCCGCGACGGCCATGATCCCCGCCGGCCCCATCGCCGACGTGCGCTGGCGGCCCTGGCGCATCCCCCTGCGTGACCCCCTTATGACCGGCGCCGGCGAACTGACGGCTCGCGAGGGTCTGGTCGTGTGTATCGAGACAGCCGATGGCGCCATCGGCCTGGGCGAGAGCGCTCCGCTGCCCGCCGAGGGTCTGGGCGTGGGCGCCCTTGCGGCACGCGTGGCCGAGCTTGCCCGCACGATCGTGGGCCGGACGCCGAACGAGGCGTGGCCGCTGTCGTTCGGGGAGCGGGTCGCTGGTGCCGATGTCGGAATCGAGACCGCCCTCGCAGACCTGCTCGCGGGATCGTGTGGAATGCCCTTTGCGAGCTGGCTCGCCGAGCGGGCCGGACTTCCGCCTCCGTCCGGTAGCCCCATCCCAGCGAACGCGCTCCTGGGAGCCGACTCCCCCGATGCCCTTGCTCGGGATGTCACGGCCGCCCTCGACTGCGGCTTCTCCACCGTCAAGGTGAAGGTCGGACGAGACGTCGCTGCCGACGGCGAGCGGCTCCGCGCCGTCCGTGCCGCCCTCGGTCCCGACGCCGAGCTGCGCATCGACGCGAACGGCGCCTGGAGCGAGGAGGACGCCGTCGCGGCCCTCGTCGCTCACGAGACCCACGGCGTTGCGCTCTGTGAGCAACCGGTCCCGCCCGGCCCCGATGCCGTTGCCAGCCTCGCGTGGGTGCGCGCCGTCAGCCCCATCCCCATCGCCGCCGACGAGTCCTGCGCCTCGCTCGCCGACCTTCGTGCCCTCCTCGATGCCGGCGCCGTCGACGCCTTCGTCATCAAGCCGCTTCGCACGGGACTCGCGGAAGCCCTCGCCATGATCGGCGAGGCCGCCGCTCGCAACGTCCCCTGCATCCTGACCACAACGTTCGACACGGGCATCGGCACTGCCCTCGCGGTTCACCTCGCGGCGCTGCTCCCGGAGCCACGCCCCGCCTGCGGCCTCGCGACGCTCCCGATGCTCGCCGGCGATGTCGTGCGCGGTTGCCCCACCCCCGATCGGGGAGCGCTGGCGCTCCCCGACCGCCCCGGCCTCGGCGTTCAACTCGACGACGGCGCCATCGACCGCTTTGCCACCGGCCCCTGGAAGGGTGTGCCCGCATGAGCGCGATGCTTCCCGACTGGCTCACGCATCGCGCCCGCGCACTTCCGCGGGTGACCGCAATCTCCAGTGGCCGGCGGCGGGGGCTCAGCTACGCCGCCCTCTTCGAGTACGCCGTTCGCCAGGCGAACGCGTTCGCCGCCGCCGGCGCTGCCCCCGGGGAGCGGATCGCGACCATCGCGGGCACCTCCCGTGACTTTGTCGTCGCGATGCACGCCACCGGGCTCACCGGCGCCATCTTCGTGCCCCTCAACATCCGCCTCACCGCCGCCGAGCTGGCCGAGCAGCTCCGCAACGCTGAACCCACAGTCGTGCTCTGCGACAAGCCGCACGAGGCCCTCGCAACCGAGGCTGCTGCCCTCGCCGGCTGCCCGCTGCCCCTCCGCCTGCCCCTCCCGCCCGTGACGGAGACCGCCCCCCTCGTCGACGCCCACGACGAAGACAGCTGCCACAGCATCGTCTACACCTCGGGCACGGCCGGGAACGCAAAAGGCGTCATGCTCACGTACGGCAACTTCTGGGCCAGCGCCAGCGCCTCCGCCCTCAACCTCGGTCTCGACCCTTCCGATCGCTGGCTCGCGTGTCTGCCCCTCAACCACGTCGGCGGCCTCTCCATCCCCGTGCGCAGCGCCATCTACGGCACGGCCGTCGAACTGCACACGCGCTTCGATCCCGAAGCCGTCAACCGGGCCGTCCGGTTTACTGACATAACCCTCCTCTCGGTCGTCCCGACCATGCTGCGCCGCATGCTCAACGCCGACGACCGCCCCTTCGACGGCTCCCTGCGGGCCGTTCTTGTCGGCGGCGGACCTGTTCCGTCGACGCTGCTCGAGCGTGCCGCCGTGCGCGGCCTGCCCGTCGTCCAGACCTACGGGCTTACCGAGGCCTGCAGCCAGGTCACGACGCTCTCGCCCTCCGAGGCGATGTCGCACCACGGATCGGCGGGACGCGCCCTCCTCTCCGCCGACGTCCGCGTCGACGCCCCGACCGGCGAGGCCGGCGAGATCCTGATCCGTGGTCCCGCCGTCACCCCCGGCTACTACCGCGACCCGGAAGCGACCGCCCGTGCCTTTGCCGATGGCTGGCTGCAGACCGGCGACATCGGCTTCCTCGACAGGGACGGCTTCCTCACCGTTCTCGACCGTGGCGACGACGTCATCGTCTCCGGCGGCGAGAACGTCTACCCCGCCGAGGTCGAGGCCGCCCTGCTTGCCTATCCGGGCATCGAAGCGGCTGCTGTCGTCGGCGTGCCCGACGAAGAGTGGGGCCAGCGCGTCGTCGCCGCCGTCGTCTCGCAGCTTCCCGTCGAGCTCGGGCGCCTCGAACCGCTGCTTCGCAGCCGCCTCGCCGGCTACAAGATCCCCTCCGCCATCGAGCGCTTCGACGCCCTCCCCGCCACCGCTTCCGGCAAGGTCCAGCGCCGTTTCGTCCGCCAGCAGATGGCCGAACGCCTCGCTACACTCCCCGCCAACCACTAGCTGCCAGCCGCGAGGTTCCCCATGAGCAACGACACCCTCCAGACGCTCCTCGATCGCCAGGCCATCAGCGATACCGTCTTGCGCTATGCCACGGGCATCGACATGCGCGACTGGGAGGCTTACCGCTCCTGCTTCACGGACGAGGTGGAGATCGACTTCACCTCCTGGAGCGGCGGCGAGCCCTCAACCATGCGGGGCGACGACTGGACGGCAGGCGTCCGAGCCGGGCTCAGCGGCTTCCAGGCGACCCAGCACATCAGCACGAACCACGTCATCACATTCGCCGACGGGGGCGACGAGGCTACGTGCGTCTCCTATATGCAGGCCCAGCACTACCTCCCCAACGCCGAGGGCGACAACACCCTCACCCTGGGCGGCTACTACACGAACACCCTCGTCCGCGCCGCCGACGGCTGGCGCATCCGCCGCTGCCAGCTCACCGTCACCTGGACCACCGGCAACAAGCACATCTTCGTGCTGGCCCGCGAGCGCTGGGCAGCCATTGAGGCCGCCGGCGAAGCCTAGGGAGGTTGCGCCGGCTCGGGTTCCGCTTCCGCCTCGGAGTCGCCTGACCCCAGCACTTCCTCGCCGGGTAACTGTTCTTGCCGGTGTGCCCGGAGCCAGAGCGCGAGCAGCGGTGCAGCCAGCACTGCCACGATGATGGCCGCCATCCGGTACGCCACGGGAAGGCCCCAGGTGTCGCCCAGCCACCCCAGCAGGGGCTCCATCCCCGCCACGGCGAGGCTGAAGATCATGTTGTGGATCGAGAGGATCGTGGCCCGGTTGGCGCTTGGAATGCGGCGGTTCAGGTAGTCAGAGATTACGACGAAGCTCATGGCGAACATCGTGGTGGTCAGGGGGTAGAAGGCGAATGCGGCCACGTAGTCGATGGCCCCGAGCCCGACTGCCGTGGTCATCACCACGAGCGGCATCAGGATGATGATGCGGCTCACCCCGATCAGCGTGAGAACCCGGTAGGTGACGAGCGCCGCTACCATCGAGAGCAGCTGTCCGGGCGTCAGGAAGATGCCGAAGGACCAGATCGGCATCTCGTGGTCGCTCAGGAATGGCTGCTGCAGGATGATCATGCTCACCCCGACGCCCATCACCCCGGCCGTCAGCAGCATCATGTAGCGCACCGACGGCTTCCCGAAGGCGACGCCGAACGCTTCCTTCACCACATTGAAATAGCTGGGCTGTTCGTCCGGATTTTCGAAGCGGGGCGGCTCCCGGAAGCTGAAACTGACGATCCAGGCCACGGCCATCAGCCCGCCGCTCGCGACGACCGGCACCCAGAGCGTCGTGAAGTGGGCCAGAGGAGCCCCGAGGAGGAGGCCCAGGACGGCGCCTACGGCCTGGATCGCCCGCGCCCTGCCCCACAGCTTCGTGTAGTCGCGTTCCCGGCCGGTGGCGCGCAGGGAGTCGTACACGAAGGCGGAGTCGGCGCCCGAATAGAGCGTGAAGGCTGCCGCCCACACCATGTAGGAGATGAGCAGGACGCCAAAGTTCGTGGCGATGCCGAAGACCACCACGGCGATCGCGTTCGTCAACGCCCCGTAGCTCAGCGAGATCTTCCGCCCCCAGCGATCCGCGATCGCACCCGTCGGCACCTCCAGCACGATGAGCAAGATCCAGAAGGGGGCGTCCAGCGCCGTGAGCTGCGTGAGCGAGAGCCCACGCTCGTCGATCAGGTAGACGGCCCAGATCGGCAGCCACAGCTGAAAGTCCACGAAGAAGCGGAACAGGTAGAACTTCCAGATGTTCGCTTGCAGCGAGCGCGCGTCCTCCGGCGAGATCGTTGCGGCAGCGGCGGGCGTGATATTGCTCATGCGCCACTACTGCCGCGTGTCGCGGTCATCGGGGACGTAACCAGACAGTCGGGTGCTTGCATGGGCGAACCGCCATCGTACGCGAATGGCCCCCAATGGCCGCTGCCGCATAACCCCTGGCTCGCGTGCTACCGTGCCGCCATCCCAGCCAGGGAGGTTCCCCATGGCGCGATTCATCCTCATCGGTCTCGTCGAGCCCGCCAGCGATAGTCCCGAAGACCAGCAGGCCTTCGACGACCACTACCTCGGGCAACACATCTACGACACCGCCCTCTGCCCCAACTTCCTCAGCGGCACCGTCTACAAGCTGCGGGGCGGGCACGTCGGCATCGACATCCCTTCCGAGTACATCGCCATCTACGAGGTTGATGCCGAGAGCTACGAGGAGGCCGAGCGCGTCCTGAACGAATGGCAGCGCGATCCCAACGCCTGGGAGGGTCGCGCCGAGCACAACAGGGCGATGGCCGAGACGGAGGGAACTCCCCTCAAGGTCAAGGGTTCGGGCTGGTACGAGTTCGAGTGCGCCTACCACACGCGAGGCTGAGGCCGGGCGCATGTTTCGTGTCGGTAAAGGCTTTTCCCCCCGCTGCGCTGGGACAAAAGGCGCGCTTTTGTAGACAATGAACAGATGAACGCCGACTACCGGGGCAGTGCGGGTTACATGCGTGTTCGGAGGGCTTCCCGATGAGCCGTCTGACGCGTGCCCTTGGCTTTGGGAATGGTGACAGCCGCTCCCACCCGAGCGCCGACTCGCCCAAGGTGCGGCGCATCCGCGAGACCATGCGCTGGCGCGGCTACGACCTCAGCGAATACACCGACGAGCAGATCGCGACCGTCAGCGCCCGCTTCCCCAACGATATCTCCGAGGATGGCGAGACGACCGAGGACGGTCGCCGCGCCCTCGCCGCCGCTCTCGAGCAGGGCGACTTCGCTCCGGCGCCCGAGCCCCCCGCTCCCGAGCCTGAGCCCGCGGCGGAGGCGCCTTCCTCATCCGCCTCTGCCGAGGCCTCCCCGCCCCGCGAGGAGCCGCGCCGCCCCCAGGCCGCGCCCACCTCCGCCCACCGCACTGCCCTCGGCATGCCCACCCTCCCCGAACGCTTCTTCCATGTGTTCGGTGTCCATGCCTGGCGGCCCCTTGGTGGCGAGGACGGCAAGCAGATGCAGTGCGTCGGCTGCGGTCAGATGCGCAACGAGCCCATCCCCTTCCGTCCTGTGTCTTATAGAAATCTGACGCTGCCGACGA
>VXLW01000060.1 GCA_009841435.1 Dehalococcoidia bacterium
GTGGCGGGGGAGCGCGTGGCGCTCGCGGGGGACGCGGCGGGGCTGGCGGACGAGTTCACGGCGGAGGGCATCTCCTACGCGATCCACTCGGGGCGGCTGGCGGCGCGGGGGGCGCTGCGGACGCTCGCGGGCGAGGGCGACCTGCGGAGCTACCAGGCGGAGCTGGAGGACGAGATCCAGCCGGAGCTCGATGCGGCGAGGACCATCGCCTACATGTTCTACGGGATGCTGAAGCGGGCACGGCGGCCCTGGATGCTGGCGAGCGAGTACACGCCCTTCCTGTGGTCGTCGCTGTTCGCGGTGCAGCGTGGCGAATCGAGCTACGCGCGCGAGGCTCAGCGGGCGGGACCGCTCACGGCCGTGGCCAACGCCATGCTGCGGCAGCGCGACCGGCGGCGAGCGCGTTGATCGAGGCCCGGCGCCGCCGTACGCTCGCTGACGGAATGATAGCCGGCACGCTTTACCGCCAGCGCTAGAGCCGCCGCTCCCACGAGCGGGCTCCGAACGCGCTTCCCGCCCGACGGCTTGGATCGGGCCCAGCTGCCGCCGCATTCCCAAGCTCCCTTTCGACTGACTCGACACGTGTGCGCGCGGCGGGTACCCGTCATGTCCCGACGTTCGCCCCTTGCGACAACGCTCTCCCAGCACCGGCTCCGCGACGACAAGGTCGCCGAACGCATCGTCACCTCGACGGGCCTGTCGCCACCGGCGTTCGTCTACGAATTCGGAGCGGGCGACGGGATCCTGACGGCAGCCGTCGTGGAACGCGCGGGAAGGGTCGTGGCGATCGAGCGGGACCGACGCCTGTGGCAGAAGTTGCGGGAGCGCTTCGAGGGCGAACCACGGGTGCGGGCCGTGCTTGGAGACTTCCGCGACATACAGCTTCCCCGACGTGGCGCGTACGAGGTCGTCGCGAACCTGCCCTTCGCCCACACCTCAGAGGCGATGCGGCTGCTGCTCGGGGCGCGGACCCGGCCGCGATCCACGCACCTGGTCCTGTCGCGCGACGCCGCTATGCGGTGGGGCGGGTTCGGGGAGGAGACGCTGGTCTCGGTGCTCGCCAAGCCGTGGTTCCAGTTCCAGGTGACGCTGGCGCTGCGGCGGCGGGACTTCGTGCCGCCGCCCCGCACCGATTGCGTGCTGCTGACGGCCCGGCAGCGAACGGAACCACTCATCGCAGCGTCGGAGGCACGGGGATGGGAGGAGTTCGTACGCCGGGGTCTCTCCCGGGGACGTGGGAGCGTGCGCCGAAACCTGTCGGGAATGCTCGGCTACGAGCAGTTCAAGCGGGCGGCGCGAGCGCACGGAATCGAGCGGGACGCGCGACCGGGGGTCGTTTCGTTCGAACAGTGGCTGGGACTGTGGCGCGCGGCCAACCGGAAGGGACGGCGATGATGGCGGGCGCCTTTACACGCGCGGCCTTGCCGCAGTCGCGGGAGCGCCCGTAGGCTGGGGTGACACCCTTCCTGGAGTTGAGCGCATGTCCCAGAGCGCGACGCGCGAAGTGCGGCCCGACGGCAGGCTCCGGCTCCCGCCCGGTCAGCGCCTCACGGCCGGCTGGCCGGTGCTCCACTACGGCGCCATCCCGAGGCTCGACACGGAGACGTGGCGCTTCCACGTCTGGGGGCTCGTCGAAGAGGAGCGCAAATTCACCTGGGACGAGTTCAACGCCCTCGGCAACACGACCGACACCAGCGACATCCACTGCGTGACGACGTGGAGCAAGTACGACAACAACTGGGAGGGCGTTCCCTTCCGCGCCCTGTACGACACGGTGAAGGTGAAGCCCGAGGCGAAGGTCGTGATGGTCCACAGCTACGGCGGCTACACAACGAACGTGCCGCTCGAGGACCTGCTGGCGGAGGGTGTGCTGTTCGCCCGGAGTCACGACGGCGAGCCGCTCACGAAGGAGCACGGCTGGCCCATACGCCTGGTGGTCCCGCACCTCTACTTCTGGAAGAGCGCGAAGTGGATCGGCGGCATGCAGTTCATCGACCAGGACCGGCCCGGTTTCTGGGAGATGTACGGGTACCACATGTACGGCGACCCGTGGAAGGAACAGCGCTACTCCTAGCGCTTCACTCGCCCGCGGACTGGAGCAGGTCGGCGGCTGCCGCTCGGTTGGCGGGCGTGTCGCCGCCCAGCATGAGCGCGACCTCGCGCAGGCGCGCCTCCCCCTCGACCTCCTCGATGTCGCTCCAGGTGCGGTCATCCTCACTGGCCTTGGTCACGACGAAGTGGCGGGCGCCGTAGGCGGCAACCTGGGGAAGGTGGGTCACGCAGAGCACCTGGTGTCGCTCGGCGAGCCGGCGGAGGGCCTCGCCGACGACGGAGCCGGCTCGTCCGCCGACGCCCTCGTCGACCTCGTCAAGGACGACGAGGCGGGGTTCGGCAGCGGCGCCGAGCACGGTCGTGAGGGCGAGCAGGAAGCGTGAGGTCTCGCCGCCGCTTGCGACGCTGCGGAGGGGACGGGGCGGGGACCCGGGGTTGAACGCCGCCAGCAGTTCCATCTGGTCGACGCCGGACTCGGTGAAGGCTCGCCGGCCGGGCTCCCCACCACCGGAGGAGGCGGCATCGGGAGCAACGACCTCGTAGTCGGGGAGGGTGACGGCGAGTCCGTCGGGGGCGTCCTCGCAGGCGAAGCCGGCAACGAGGGACGCGCCGGGCATCTCCAGGCGGGCAAGCTCGGCAGCTACCTCGGCGATGAGGCGGCCGGGGGCCCCCCGGGCGGGGCGCGCGCGCGCCGCGCCCCCCCCCGGCGCCGGGGGCGCCGCGGCTGCGCGGGGGGGGGGCGCCCCCCCCCGCTCTCCGGCCACCGTGGTCCGGGCGGCGCAGCGCCGGGCGGCGGCGCCGCCCGGCGCCCCGGGGGCGGCGGCGGCCGCCCCCCCCGCGGCGGGCAAGCGAGAGCGCGGCGGAACCCTCGGCGGCGGAGGCCGCGAGGGCGGCTGCGCGTTCGCGCAGCTCCGCGAGCGATGAGCCCGCGGTCTCCATCGCCTGCAACCGCTCCCGCACGGAGGACTCGTACTGGAGGATGGCCTCGACGCTCTCGCCGTACTTGCCGCGGAGACGGGCGATGAGGTCCAGGCGGGCATCGATGGCCTCGCGGCGCTCCGGGTCGTCTTCGAGCGTCTCGCGGTAGCCGCGGAGGGAACGGCCGAGGTCGGCCGCGGTCTGCTCAAGCGTGACGCCCTCGGCGGCGAGGGCTGTCGCGTCGGGATCGGCCTCAGCGATCTCCTCAAGGGCGGCGACAGCCTCGGCGATGGCCGGCGCATCGAGCGCCTCCAGCGCCGTCGCGGAAGCCGCCAGCAGCCGCTCGATGCTGGCGAGGCGGCGCTGCTCGCGGCGGAGAGCGTCGTCCTCGCCGGAAACAAGGCCGGCCTGCGCAATCTCGTCGACCTCAAAGCGGAGCTGGTCGAGGAGGCGTTCGCGCTCGCGCGAATCGGCGCCGATGGCTTCGATCTCGCGGCGCAGGGCGCGCAGCTCGCGCACCTGCGCGGCGAGCGCGTCGCGCTGGTCGCGAAGGCCGCCGAACGCGTCGAGGACGGCGAGCTGGACGGCGGGACGGAGCAGCGTGAGCTGCTCGGACTGGCCGTGGATATCGATGACGCGAGCGCCAAGCTCGCGGAGGCGCTCGGCGGGGGCGCTGTCGTCGCCGATGCGCCCGGCGGTGCGCCCGGAGAGGCGCACGGTGCGCTCGACCGTCAGGATGTCGTTACCGGTGCGCACGCTGGCACGAACGCGAGCGCTCTCGGCACCGTCGGCGACGACGCCGCGGCCATGGCGGCCTCCGAAGAGGAAGTCGAGGGCGTCGACGATGATCGACTTGCCGGCGCCGGTCTCGCCAGTGATGACGTTCAGGCCGGGACCGGGGGCAAGGGTGACGTCGCGCGCGACGGCGAATCCTGTGACGGTGAGCTGCTCAATCACCGTTGCTCATGGCGCTGCTGAGCTGCACCTCAAGGCGTTCGGCGAGGTGACCGAAGAAGGACGAGGGCGGGTCGAGCAGGGCGAAGCAAGCGGCGTGCTCGCTGGCGCTGAGGGAGACGCGCGAGCCGCCGGCGAGGCGCAGATCTTCCTGGCCGTCGACGGTGAGGATGGCGCCCTCGTCGGAGCGAACGCTCAACGTGACGGTCGAGGACGGCTCCAGCACGAGCGAGCGGCCGATGGCGAGGTGCGCGGAAACGGGGGTGACGACGAGGTGGCGTTCGACCGGCGCGAGGATGGGACCGCCGGCGCTGAGGGAGTAGCCGGTGCTGCCCGTGGGGGTCGCCACGATCATGCCGTCGCAGCGGTAGAGGGCGACGCGGTCGCCATCGACGGCAAGCTCGACGTAGACGGGGCGACCGGGGGAGCGGCGGCTGAGCACGATGTCGTTGAGGCCGTTGAAGGAGCGTCCGGCAGCCTCGCCCTCGGTGACGGTGGCAGAGACCATGAGGCGCTCCTCCACCTCCCATTCGCCCCCGATGATGCGATCGAACTGGTCGAAGAAGGCGTCACGGTTGAGGCTGGTAAGGAACCCAAGGCGGCCCATGTTCACGCCGAGGATAGGGAGCGGGCGGGGCACGGCCAGGCGGGCGGCGCGCAGCACAGTGCCATCGCCACCGGCGCAGATGATGAGCTCGGCGCCGGCGAGGGCCTCAGCGGGAACGTGCCCCCAGGCGCCCGCGACGCGCACCTCGACGCCGGCCTGTTCGCAGGCGTCGGCGATACGCCCGGCCAAGACGAGGGCGGGCTCGACGCCCTCGGGTCGCAGGACGAGGACGCGCTTCAGCACGGTGGCTCCACGGGGGAGGGGGTTCGCATGTGCACGACTATCTCACGATTGCCGCGATCGCCGGCAACGGCGCAGTCGGCGGAGTCGAGAACCTCCCAGCCTTCGTCAAACGCCCACTGCCGGAACTCGTCGAGCACGCGCCGGCGGACGGCTTCGTCGCGGACGACGCCGCCGCGAGGCACATCGGCGGGACCGGCCTCGAACTGGGGCTTGAGCAGGACCACGCCCTGCGTGCGGGCGGGAAGGCGCGAGGCGACGGAGGGCAGCACCTTGCGGAGCGAAATGAAGGAGACATCGGCGACAAACAGGTCGAGCGGGGGGAGCTCGGGGAGGTCGCGGGCGTTCGTGCGTTCCATGGAGGTGACGCGAGGGTCCTCGCGCAGGCGCTGGTGGAGCTGCCCGCGGCCGACGTCGACGGCGACAACGGAGGTGGCGCCGCGCTGCAAGAGGCAGTCGGTGAAGCCGCCGGTGGAGGCGCCAACGTCGAGGCAGCGCAGGCCGTCCGGTTCGACGCCGAAGGTGTCGAGAGCGGCTTCGAGCTTACGCCCGCCGCGGCTGACGTAGGGCTCAAGCTCGGAGAGGTCGAGCGGCGCCCCTTCGTCGAGCATGGTGGCGGGTTTCACGAGGGTGAGCGTTCCGCTGCGGGCGCGCCCGGCCATGATGAGCCGCCGGGCGGTCTCGCGAGACTCGGCGAGGCCCCGGTGGACGAGCAACTGGTCGGCGCGAACGCGAGCCATCCGCGTAAGGCTAGCGCATGAACGCCTCTTTGGGCTGTGCGCGGGCGGCGGGGTACGATCGGCGCCCGCATGCTTCTCTACTCCGATCTCGCCGACTGGTTCCACCTGTTGACCGCTCCCGAGGAGTACGTGGGCGAAGCCACGCACTACCGCAAGGGGCTGGTCGAGTCGTGCCACGGTCCGGCGGTCACGCTGCTGGAGCTGGGTTCCGGGGGCGGAAACAACGCCTCGCACCTGAAGCAGTGGTTCGAGTGCACGCTCACGGACCTGTCGCCGGAGATGCTGGCGCAGAGCCTCAGGATCAACCCCGAGTGCGAGCACGTCCAGGGGGACATGCGCACGATCCGGCTCGGCCGCACCTTCGATGTCGTGTTCGTCCACGACGCGGTGGTGTACCTGACCGAGCTCGACGACATCCGGGCCGCGGCGGTGACGGCGTTCACGCACCTGCGTCCGGGCGGGGCGGCGCTCTTCGCCCCCGACTACGTACGCGAGAGCTTCCAGCCGGGCACCGACCACGGCGGGCACGACGGGGCGGACGGGCGAGCGTTGCGCTACCTGGAGTGGGTGCGGGACGAGGACCCGGACGACTCACTGTACGAGGTTGACCTTGTCTACACGTTGCTCGAGGCGGACGGGGCGGTGCGGGTCGAGCACGACCACTGCGTCGAGGGGCTGTTCGCCGAGGAGGAGTGGCTGGAGGCGTTGCGCGCAGCCGGGTTCGAGGCCAGCACGTATCCCCGGTTCGAGCCGGAGGAGTATCCGGGCCAGCGCATCTTTATCGGGAAGAAGCCGCGGTGAGCGACGGCCCGGATCGGGTCGCCGAGGCGCTGCGGGCGTGCGGGATCGAGGCGCCCATCGAGCGCTTCGCGGACGGCACCGCGACCGCGCAGGACGCCGCGAACGCCCTTGGCTGCGAGTTGGGGCAGATCGTGAAGACGCTCATCCTGCTGGCCGACGGGCGCCCGACGGCGGTACTGGTGGCGGGCGACCGGCAGGCGGACACGGCGGCGCTGGCGCGGCTGCTCGGCGTGTCCCGCAAGCGGCTCAAAATGGCGTCGCCGGAAAGGGTGCTCGAGCTGACCGGATTCCGTGTGGGGGGCGTTCCGCCGGTGGGGCTGCCGGGGGAGTGGGACCTGATTGCCGATGAGAGCCTGGAGCGATTCACGCGGGTGTGGGCGGCAGCGGGGGCGAGCGACGCGCTCTTCGGCACAGGCACGGACGAACTGGTCGCCGCTACGGGCGCACAGTGGGCCGCAATTGGGAAGACGCGAGGGTAGGGGCGGCTGTCAGGCGGTCTCGCCGTGGATCTCTGGTTCTTCAACAACGTCCTCGAACTCGACGGGCTGGCCGCCCTTGGCCATCAGGATCGGGCGCTGGCGGTTCACGACCGTTTCGCCCTTGACCACGCAGCGGTCGATGTCCTCCCGGCTCGGGATCTCGTACATGACGTCAACGAGCCGGTCCTCGAGCACGGTGCGAAGGCCGCGGGCGCCGGTCTTGAGGCGGATGGCCTCGTCGGCGACCGCTTCGAGGGCGTCGTCGGTGAAGGTGAGGTCGACGCCGTCCATGGAGAAGTAGCGCTCGAACTGCCGCACCAACGCGTTCTTGGGCTCGGTAAGGATGCGGACGAGATCCTCACGGTCGAGCGATCGGAGCGACACGACGAGCGAGAGGCGCCCGATGAACTCGGGGATGAGGCCGTACTCGAGGAGGTCATCGTGGGTCACGTGCTCGAGCAGCTGGTCGGCGCGCTTGGGGCCGCGGACGCTGCGCTCGGCGCGGAAGCCAAGGCTCACCTGGTCGCGCTTCAGGCGGCGCTCGATGTTGTTCTCCAGCCCCTCGAAGGCGCCGCCGCAGATGAAGAGGATGTTGGAGGTGTCGATCTGGAGGAAGTCCTGGTGGGGGTGCTTGCGCCCGCCCTGCGGGGGCACGTTGGCGACGCAACCCTCGATGATCTTGAGGAGCGCCTGCTGCACGCCCTCGCCCGAGACGTCGCGGGTGATGCTGGGGTTGTCGGCCTTGCGCGAGACCTTGTCGATCTCGTCGATGTAGATGATGCCGCGCTCGGCTTTCTGGATGTCGAAATCGGCCGCCTGGATGAGGTGCAGGAGGATGTTCTCGACATCCTCGCCGACGTAGCCGGCCTCGGTGAGGGCGGTGGCATCGGCGATGGAGAAGGGGACATCGAGGTAGCGGGCGAGGGTGCGGGCAAGGAACGTCTTGCCCACGCCGGTGGGCCCGCAGAGGAGGATGTTCGACTTCTCGAGCTCGACGTCCGGGTCGACCTCTTCGCCGGAGTTGATGCGCTTGTAGTGGTTATAGACGGCGACGGAGAGAACCTTCTTGGCAGCGTCCTGGCCGATGACGTAGCCATCGAGGTGCTCGTGGATCTCGCGGGGCGAGGGGACGGCCTCGGCGACCGAGGGCTTGGCAGCGGGCTGTGTCGTGCCCTTCTGGCCTGACTCCTCCTCGATGATCTCGCGACAGAGTTCGATGCACTCGTCGCAGATGTAGACGGAGCCGGGTCCGGCAATCAGCCGCCGCACCTGGTCACGGCTCTTTCCACAGAAGGAGCAGTGGTACTGGGTGCGCTTCGACCGGCTGCCGGCCATGTCAGCTCTCCCCGCCCTGTCCGGCGACGGCCGCCTGCTCCAGCACCTCGTCGACGAAGCCGTAGGCCCTGGCGCCCTCAGCATCAAGGTAGAAGTCCCGGTCAAAGTCCTCCTGGACTTTGTCGACGGACTGGCCGGTGCGGCTGGAGATGATGTCGCGAATGATCTCGTTGTTGCGCAGGATCTCGCGGGCCGCGATCTCGATGTCGCGGGCCTGACCGCGAGCGCCACCGAGCGCCTGGTGCATATGCACGGTGGCGTTGGGGAGGGCGTAGCGCTTGCCCTTCGCGCCGGCGGCGAGCAGCACCGTGGCCATCGAGGCGGTCTGCCCCACGGCGATGGTGGAGACGTCGGGCTCGATGAGTTGCATGGTGTCGTAAATGGCGAGCCCGGCGGGGATGATGCCGCCGGGCGAGTGGATGTAGAGGCTGATGTCACGCTCCGGGTCTTCCCGCTGGAGGAAGAGGAGCTGGGCGACGATGAGGTTCGCGATCTGGTCGTCGATGGGGGTACCGAGGAAGATGATCCGCTCCTTGAGGAGCAGGGAGAAGATGTCCAACGCACGCTCGGAGCGCGGTCCCGTCTCGATCACCATGGGGACTACGGCCCTCGGGGCGGCTGCGTGGAATTCGGTCACTCGGCTTCCTCCTCCTCGGGCTCCGCGGACTCTGAGGCCGCGATCTCCTGGAGCCGGGCGAGCGTCTTGTCGGTCAGCAGCGTGTTGCGAATGCTGGCCGAACCGCGATCGCTCTCAAACATGGTACGCATACTTTCGGCCTGTTCGCCTAGCGGTTCGAGCATTTTCTCGAGCTGTTCGTCGACTTCCGCGTCCGTGACCTCGACGCCTTCGACGCTCGTGAGCTCGCCCAGAACGAGCGAGCGGAAGAGCCGCTCCTGGGCAGGCTCGCGGTACATCTCGCGAAACTCGTCGGTGGTCTTGCCGATCTGGGCGAGGTGGGCCTGGTAGGCGCGGACGTCGCTGCCGTGGCTCTCGCGGATGAGCTCGTCGATCTCGCGGTCGAGCAGCACCTGCGGGTACTCGATCTCGGAGAGACCAACGAGCTCGTCGACGACCTTGAGGCGGTAGGCCTCATCGGCCTGCCGCTGGAGCGTCTCCTGGAGGTCGTGGCGGACGCGCTCATGGAGGTCGTCGATAGTCTCGAACTCCTCGGGGTTGACCTGCTGGGCGAGGTCGTCGTCCTCGTCGGGGAGCTCCTCCTCCTTCACGGCCTTCACGGTGAGGGTGATGGAGGCGGTCTTGTTGGCGACCTGCTCGGGGAAGTCATCGGGGACGGGAAGCTCCACGGTCTTCTCGGACTCGGCCTCCATGCCGAGGAACTGCTCGGCGAGGTCGGGGAGGAGGAGGCGCTGGCCTTCCCGCAGGGGGAACTCGACGTCCTCGTCCTGGACGAAGGGAGCGCCTTCGACGGTGCCCTGGATGTCGGCGGTGAGGATGTCGTCCCACTCGGCGCCGCGCTCGACGGGGGCGATGGTGGCGAAGCGGCGGCGGATCATCTCCATCTGCTCGTCGAACATCTCGTCGGTGACCTCGACGGGCTCGGGAGCGATGCGGATGGACTCGTAGTCGCCGAGGGTTACGGTGGGGCGGACAGGCACGGTGGCCTTGAAGCGGACGGGCTCGGTCTCGAGGATCTCGAGCTCGGGCTGGTCGACGGGGTCGACTTCCTCGCTCTCGAGGGCCTCGGTGTAGACAGCGGGGACGAGGGCATCGAGGGCTTCGCTGAGGAGGCGGTCGCGCCCGACCATCTGCTCGACGATGCGGCGGGGGGCCTTGCCGGGGCGAAAACCGGGGATGCGCAGGGTGGGGACGAGGCGCTTGTAGGCGGCATCGAGGGACCGCTCAAGACGGTCCGGTTCGACTTCGATCTCTAGCTGGACACGACTCTCTGGGAGCCGTTCGAGAGTGACCTTCACCGGGCCGCCGTGCCTCCGCGATTCGAGTATACGGGATTCATTCTTTACGTCTCAGGGCCGGGTCAGCGCCGGTGAGTGCGTGGTTCGACGATGTCGACGAGGGCATCGCCAAGCAGGTTCCAGGAGAAGAAGAAGAGGATTATCGGGATTCCCGAGACGAGCAGCATGTGCGGATATTCCTGGAAGGTGCGGACGCCGCCCGCGTTCTGAAGGAGCGTGCCAAAGCTGGGCGTGGAGGGGTCGACGCCCAGGCCGAGGTAGCTGAGCGCGATCTCGGCGCCGGCAATTCCTCCCATCGACGCGGAGAGCCCGACGAGGAAGATGGGCAGCACGCCCGGAAAGATGTGGCGGAGCAGCAGACGGCCTGTTGAAGCACCGATCGTCTCGGCAGCGAGGACGTACTCCTGCTCACGGATGGCGAGCACCTGGCTGCGCACGATGCGGGCGGACCCAATCCAGGCAAAGGGAAGCGCGGCCAGGACGATGATGAGGAAGAAGACGATCGGGCGCGCGTCGTCGCCGAGGAAGGTGTTGTCCTGCAGCCAGAAGGCGACATCGTTGAGGCGCGTCCGGAAGGCTGCGGAGATTGCCAGCATGAGGAGAAGCGTTGGTACGCCGCTCAACACTTCTCCAACGCGCATGATGGCGGTATCGATGTAGCCGCCGCGATAGCCCGCAAGCAGCCCCAGAGTGAGCCCCAGCACCAACGAACCCGTCAGGACGACGACGAGCGTGAAGAGGAGCGTGGTGCGGGCGGAATGCACGACACGCGAGTACAGGTCGCGACCAGCTCCATCGGTGCCGAACCAGTGCTCGCTCGATGGTGTGTCCAGCCGGTCTTCGATGGTGAGGCGCTGGTAGTTGGGGTCACTGGTGGAAACCCACGGAGCGAATATTCCCGCGAGATAGAAGATCGTGATGAAGAGGATCGCGGCCATGGCGATCTTCTTGCGGACCAGCTCGCGCAGGAAGCGATACCGGGGAGCAGGGCGCGTCCCGAGGTCTCCCGTCTCCAGAGGCGCTACGACTGTGCTCATCGCTAGCCGCCCCTCGCCGCGGTGATGCGGATCCGCGGATCAATGAAGCCGTAGGCAATGTCGATGAGGATGTTGGCGAGGACGAAGAGGACCGAGCCGAAGAGCACGAGTCCAAGGACGACATCGAAGTCGAACCCGAGGACGGCCTGGAGTGATTCACGGGCGATACCGGGGATGCCGAACAGCAGCTCGACGAAGAGAGAGCCCGCGAACAGCCCGGGCAGGGAAAGCCCGATGGCCGTGATCATGGGAAGGAGGGCGTTCCGCACAACGTGAGAAACCACGACGGTGCGCTCGCGCAATCCCTTGGCACGGGCCGTGCGGACATACTCCTCGTTGCTGACCTGGATGACGGAGGCCCGCATGAGCCGCGCAACTCCCGCTACGCCTGGCAGCGACATGACAAAGACGGGCAGGATGATGTTGGGGTGGAGGACGCCCTCGTAGGTCAGGTCGACCCACCCCAGCTGGAGCGCGAAGAGCCACGGGGCAACGACCGCCGAGACGAAGACGGGGATCGAGTCGATCAGGAGCCAGAATCCGATGATGAGGGGATCGAGAAAGGACCCACGTACCAGGGCGGCGTACACGCCGACGGGAATGCCCAGCCCAAAGACGAGGATAATCGCCATGATCCCCATCCCGGCAGAGACACGAATCTTCGGAATGATGACTTCGGCCACGGAGAAGTCGCCGTGCTTCGTGGAGACGCCGAGGTCACCCTGGAAGAGGTTCTGGACGTACTTGAGGTACTGGATGTGCAGGGGGCGGTCGTAGCCGTACTTGGCCCTTAGTCTCTGGGCGATCTCCTCGTCGTAGCGCTGACCGAGGAGTGAGTCGATGGGGTCCTGGGGTGCGAGCCGGAGCAGCAGGAAAACCAGGATCGAGATGGCGACGATCACCGGGACGGTCCAGAGAAGCCGCCGGATGACGTAGCCCGCGAGCCCCTGGCTCACCCTGCCCTACTCTCCCGAGGTGTCGATCTCGATATAGCGGTACTTGGGCACGATGGTACCGGGATCGACCCAGTTCTGGACGCACTCACGAACGAGATAGTGACTGATCGTCCAGAAGGTGGGAATGATGGGAGCGTCGTCGATGATTATCTGCTCGGCCTCGTGGTAGAGCCGGTAGCGGGCCTCCTGGTCTCCGAGCGTAGCGGCCTCGTCGAGGAGGGCGTCGACGCGCTCGCTCGCGTAGCCGGTGTGGTTGAGGCGGCTGGAGCCGGAGAAGAGCTTGCCGAGGAAGTTCTCGGGATCGGGGTAGTCGGCGATCCAGCCGGCCGAGTACATCTGGAAGGTGCCACGGCGCAGCTCGCGCAGGTAGGCGGACCACTCGATGGCCTCGATCTCGACCTCGACACCAAGGGCCTCACGCCACTGCTGTTGGTAGGCCTGGAGGTTGTCGGGCGGGTCGCCGCCACCGCCGCTGAAGGTGAGGACGATGCGGGGCATGTCGTCGGCGTAACGGGACTGCGCGAGCAGTTCCGCCGCCCGCTCGGGGTCGTACGGGTACGTCGAGATGGCCTCGCTGTACCCGGGGAGGGTGGGGGGAAGGATGCCGTCTGCCACGAGGGCGGCATCGAAGAAGAGAACCTCGTTGATGGCCTCGCGGTTGATGGCATGGGCGAACGCCTGCCGCACGAGCGGGTCGTCGAACGGCGGCTCATTTACGTTGAAGCCGAGGTAGAAGAATGAGAGCTGGGGAACGGGCCGGTAGAACTCGCTCAGCTCGCTCTCGCCGCTGAGGACGCCGGCGAGCTCGACGGCGGGAACGAGAGCGACGTGGATCTCGTCGTTCTGGAAGCGGGTCGAGAGCGAACCGCCGCTGAGGCTGAACACGACCTCATCGACCCTGGGCGGGCCCAGGTGGTAGCGGTCGTTGGGGATGAGGACGATCTCCTCGAGGGGGCGGAACGTCTTGACGCGGAAGGGCCCGGTGCCGTTGGGCCTGCGTGTCCAGTTGTTGGGGTCGTCCTCGATCTGCTCGCGGTCGACCACGTAGGCGACGGTGTAGGTGAGCTGCTGGAGGAAGTAGCTGATCGGCTCGGTGAGCTCGATGCGGAGCGTGTACTCGTCCACAACCTGGACGCCGCTGATGTCGTCGGCGCGGCCGTTGAACTTGTCCCGCACACCGACGATGTCGCCGAGGTAGTCGAGCACGGTGGGGGAGAAGTTGGCGGGGTCGGCGGCCCGTTCGAGGCTGTACTTGACGTCCTCGGCGGTGACGCGGCGGCCGTTGTGGAAGACCACGTCGTTGCGCAGGAAGAATGTGTAGACGCGGCCACCGTCGGTAATCTCCCAGCGCTCGGCGATGTCGGGAACGACCTCGAGGTCGAGGTTGAGGGTGACGAGGCCGCCGAATATCTCGGCGGTGTATTCGGCGGTGCTGGCATCGCCGACCTGGATGGGGTCGAAGACGGTGGCGGGGTCGTCGCCAAAGGTGACCAGGCGGTTTTCGCCGCAGATACCGCCGGTTGTTCGGTCGCCGTCGTCGGGCTCGTCGCGCTCGTCCGATGCCGCGTCGCGGTCGTCGGCGGCATCGTCGCGGTCTGCCGAATCGCTAGCGGGGCGGGCAGGCGTGTCACCGCCGTCATCGCCGTCGCCGCCGGAAAGTACAAGCACGAACACAACGGCGACCGCCACGATCAAGAGGGCGACGGCCCCCATCATCAGTCCGAGCGTGCGATTCGACATACGGTTTCTCCCGACTAGGTCGTTGTGAAGCTGATTAACTCACGGAGCGGGCTGCCGTCCGCGCTGCAATGAGGATAGCGTACCGAATCGCCCGCTCCACAGTGACGCGGCTCATGCGTCTTTACCTTCGTCAACGATGCTCAGTCCGAGCTCGTCGAGCTGGTCCTGGCCGACGGGCTGGGGCGAGCCCATGAGCGGGTCGCTTCCCGACGAGGCCTTGGGAAAGGCGATGACGTCGCGGATGTTGGGAGTCCCGACGAGCTCCATGAGGACGCGGTCGATGCCGGCGGCAATGCCGCCCATGGGCGGGGCGCCGTACTCAAGGGCATCGAGGAGGACGCCGAAGCGGTCCTGCATGTCCTCGTCGGTGTAGTTCATGAGCCGAAGGACCTGCTCCTGCTCGTCGCGACGGTGGATACGGACAGAGCCACCCGCGATCTCGGTGCCGTTCAGGATGAGGTCGTACTGCTTCGCGCGGACGGCGCCGGGGTCGGTCTCGAGCAGGGACGCATCCTCTTCCTGGAAGCGACTGAAGGGGTTGTGGAGCGCGTCCCAGCGCTCTTCCTCGGCGCTCCACTCAAGGAGGGGGAAGCCGGTGACCCAGGCGAAGGAGAGCACGTCCGGGTCGATCAGGTCGAGGCGATGGGCAAGCTCCTCGCGCACGAGCGCCATGGAGGCGGCGACGACCGCGGGCTGGTCGGCGACGAGGAAGAGCATGTCGCCGTCTTCGGCCCCGGTGAGGGTGCGGAGTTGCGCGATCTCTTCCTCGGAGAGGAAGCGGGCGATGGGCGAGCGCAGCTCGCCGCCGGCAAGGTAGCCGATGTTCGCCAGCCCCTTGGCGCCGCCGCCACGGGCAACCTCGACGAGCGAGTCGATGGCGCGGCGCGCCATCTCGGCTTGGCCGGGAACGCGCATGGCGCGGACCTCGCCACCGCTGGCCAGCGCTCCCGCGAACACCTGGAACTCCGACTCGCGCACAGCGTCGCTGACATCGACGAACTCGAGGCCAAAGCGCAGGTCGGGGCGGTCGATGCCATAACGGGCCATGGCGTCGGCGTAGTCGATGCGGGGGAAGGGGGTCTGGGCGAGGTGCCTGCCTCCGCCGAAGCGCCGGGCGACCTCGGTGAACAGCTCCTCGACGAGGGAGATGACGTCCTCCTCGTCGACGAAGGCCATCTCGAGGTCGAGCTGGGTGAGCTCGACGATGCGGTTGGCGCGCGTGTCCTCGTCGCGGTAGCAGCGGGCCATCTGGAAGTAGCGTTCGAAGCCGCCGACCATCAGCAGCTCTTTCATAATCTGGGGCGACTGCGGCAACGCAAAGAAGTGGCCGTGCTGGAGACGCGAAGGCACGAGGAAGTCGCGTGCGCCCTCGGGTGTGGACTTGATGAGGGTCGGGGTCTCGATCTCGTAGAAGCCGCGCTCGGAGAGGAACTCTCGCATGAAGAGCACGACTTCGTGCCGCAGCCGGATGACCTCGGCGACGCCGGGGCGGCGCAGGTCGACGTAGCGGTGGCGAAGGCGCACAAGCTCGTCGACCTCGCTCTCGTCGTTGACGGCAAAGGGCGGCGTGAGGGCTTCGTTCAGCACCTCAACGCGGGTCGGGAAGACCTCGATCTCGCCGGTGGGCATATCGGCGTTGACGGTCTCGGGGGAACGACGGCGGACGACGCCCTCGACACCGAGCACCCACTCGGAGCGGGCGCGGTGGGCGGCCTCGTGGGCGTCGGCGTTCTCCGGGTCGATGACGACCTGGACGATACCGTGCGAGTCGCGGAGGTCGATGAAGATGAGGCCGCCATGGTCGCGGCGGCGGTGGACCCAGCCGGCGAGGCGCACGGTGCGGCCCTCGTCGCCAGCTGTTAGGTCACCTGCGAAGGCGTCTTTGAGCATAGGTCAGCCTACCGCGAGCCCCTTCAAGGACCAACGCGACGCGAGGCGCGTGTCAGGGCGAGGCGAGGAGATCGCGAAGCTCTTCCGCGTAGGCGCCTTCGACGTCCTGCTCGACGCGCTCCTGGAAGCGGCGGTAGGCGGCCACGAGCTCCTCGGCTGCGGGGGTGAGGGCGGTGCGCCCGCCGCCGGCGCCGCCTACTTCGGAGTGGACCAGCGGGCGGCCGAGGTTGGTCTCGATTTCCTTCACCTTGCCCCAGGCGCGCCGGTAGCTGAGGCCCAGCGCTGAGGCGGCCTCGGCGAGGGAACCGGTCTCGCCGACGAGCTCCAGCAGGCGGACGCGGTAGTCGGACATGACGAGCTGGCCATCGGTCTCGATCCACAGCTTCTGACGGGGTTCCGAGGAGGCCATCGCGGGGGCGAGCCTAGCACGCCCGCGGGCGCGCCTCAGCCGTTCAGGTCGCTGCGGGAGGTCTGCACGGCGTGGACGTGCGCGAAGTCGTTGACGGAAAGCACCACGCGGCGGTCGCCATCGACGCGCGCAGTCGTGATCGAGGTGTGGTGCAGGGGGAATACCTGGTCAACGGACGACGAGAGGGTCTCGGAGAGGAAGTGGTTTATGACGCCGGCGTGGCAGGCCACGACCACGCGCCGTCCCCGGTTGGCCTCCGCGATCTCGGCGATGGCGCCCGTGACGCGGCGGCGGAAGGCCGCCACGTCCTCGGCGTCGGGCCAGATGGAGTCGAGCCCGGTTCGGTTTTGCTCACGCATTAGCTCGACGAAGCGTTCCGTGCCGTAGTGGTCGATGACGCCGAGGTGCTGCGGCGCCTTCTGGAACTGCTCGATTTCGCGCAGACCCTCGTGGACGACCGGCTCGAGGCCGTGGTGGCGGGCGATTTCCCCGGCGGTGACGCGAGCGCGGCTGAGGGGGCTGCAGTGGACCGCGTCGATTGCGGCCGTCGCGAGGCGTTCACCCACGACACGGGCCTGCTCCCGTCCAAGCTCAGACAGGGGCGCATCGACGACCTCGCCCATGGGCATGTTCGCCCAGATGTGCTGCTCGCCGTGGCGGACGAGCAGCAGCTCGGTCATGCCTTCGAGCGATTCGATGAAGGGATTCTCAAGGTCGACGAGGCGTACGCGGCGCGGTTTCGCGGTGTCAGTCATCGCCGGCGAGGGTAGCGCTCCCACCGCGAACGGGACAGTGCCGCGCCGGCAGGGGAGAATTCCCGCATGGCGCTCGACCTGGACCCGGGACTGGGGGCGGTAGGCAACCCCGCGCTCGTGAAGGCGATCATCGAGGAGATGGACGGCGGGGCGATCCCGTTCGAACGCTTCATGGAGCTGGCCCTCTACCACCCGGAGCACGGCTACTACCGCAAGCCGGGGCGGATCGGGACGGCCGGGGACTTCCTCACGAGCCCGGTGATTCACCCGATGTTCGGATGGGCGGCGGGGGCCTGGTGCGAGTGGGTCTGGGAGGGGCTG
>VXLW01000064.1 GCA_009841435.1 Dehalococcoidia bacterium
CCCGAACCCCAACGCCACCCCCTGGGCCACCCCCGAGGACATGGAAGAGTACGCCCGCGCCTTCGCCGATCCCCTCAGCCATTTCCACGCCATCTCCTACTACCGCTACGGCCTCCCCTTCCACCGCGTCGTCGAGGACGCCTCCGCCCCCCACGGCGAGCGCTACGAGTCCCTCAGCGAGCGCGAGGTCGCCGCGATGTGGCTCCACCCCGAGGGCCTCGAGCAGCACCCCAACTTCGGCGACTCCCACGACTACGGGCCCGAGGACCGCCACAAGACCTTCGAGGCCCCCGTCCTCTGGATGTTCGGTCAGTACATGGCCGGGCGAATTGGCACCGAAGGCGCCGATCGCGAGCACGCCATCCCCCGCGGCAATCCCTTCGTGGACCAGTTCAGCCGCTACTTCCCGGACTTGCGCGTTCGCCGCGTGAACGCCGGCCACTTCTTCCCGGAGGAAGCGCCCGAGGTCACCAATGAGGCGCTCCAGGCCTTCCTGGCGGGCCAGTTATAGCGAGCGTTATGCCGGCCAGAGCATATTGCGCCGCGTTCCCCATCCCGTAACATCCGACCCACACTATTGGCCCGCTCACGCACGCGGAGAAGGGGTATCTGGCTATGGCTGATTCCAACGGGAACGGAGCCGTCGAAACCGGCTACAACGGCAAGATGCTGGTCGTCGACCTGACGTCCGGCGAGATCAACATCGAGCACCCCGACGAGTCGCTCTATCGCGAGTACCTCGGCGGTTACGGCATCGGCGCCCGCATGCTCTGGGACCGTGTCCCCGCCGGCGTCGACCCTCTCGCTCCCGAGAACATGCTCGGCATGCTCCCCGGCCTCCTCACCGGCACGCCCCTCTTCGGGCAGCGCTGGCAGGTGGTCTGCAAGAGCCCCCTCACCGGTGGCTGGGGCGACGCCAACTGCGGCGGCGACTTCGGCGGCGTCCTCAAGCTCGCGGGCTGGGACGGCGTCGTCTTCTTCGGCAAGGCCGATCGCCCCACCTACCTCCTCGTCGAGGACGACAACGTCGAGCTGCGCGACGCCAGTGACCTCTGGGGCACTGGCGCCATCGAGAGCGAGATGGAACTCAAGGGCCGCCACGGCAAGCGCGCCAGCGTCGCCAACATCGGCCAGGCCGGCGAGACGCTCTCCCTCATCAGCGGCGTCTGCAACGACCACGGCCGCCTCGCCGCCCGCTCGGGCGTCGGCGCGGTCATGGGCTCGAAGAACCTGAAGGCCGTCGTCGCCGTCGCGGAGCGCAAGATCATTTCCCAGACGCCGGAGACCATCAAGATGCTCCGCGCCAACCTGGACGACATGGTCAAGCCGCTCAAGGACTTCTTCTCGAACTTCGGCACCACCGGCATCACCGCCGGCAGCGCACTCAACGGCGACTCCCCGGTCAAGAACTGGGGCGGTGTCGGCGTGGTGGACTTCCCCCAGGAGGTCTCCAGCCAGATCGACGGCGGCTCCATGATCAACCCGAAGATGGAGAAGAAGTACGGCTGCTGGCACTGTCCCATCGCCTGCGGCGCCGAGTCCGTCGAGTCCACGAACGAGAAGTACCCGTATCCGCATCACACCCACCGCCCCGAGTACGAGGCCATGGCCTCCTACGGGACGATGAACCTGATGAACGACCCCGACGCCCTCATCTACCTGAACCACCTCTGCAACGAGTACGGGTTCGACGTGATCAGCGCCGGCGTCACCGCTTCCTTCGCCATCGAGTGCTACGAGGCCGGCATCCTCACCAAGGAGGACACCGACGGCCTCGAGCTCACCTGGGGCAACGCCGAGGCCATCGTGGAGCTCACGAAGATGATGGGTGAGCGCCGCGGCATCGGCGACGTCCTCGCCGATGGCGTCAAGGTCGCCGCCGAGAAGATCGGCGCCGGCTCCGATGCCTACGGCATGCACATCGGCGGCCAGGAGCTTCCGATGCACGACCCGAAGCTCCAGCCGGAGTTCCACACCACCTACAAGCTCGACCCGACCCCGGGTCGCCACACCCAGTACGAGGGCAACCGCCGCGTCGGCACCATCCCGCCCGCCCCCCAGGACTCGCGCGACTACGATGGTCGTGGCGAGCACCACAAGGCGGCGAGCGAGTACATGCACGTCGTGAACGCCGGCGGCATGTGCCAGTTCATCATGATGACCGCCAACACCGCGAACATCCCCGACTGGTTCAACGCCGTCACGGGCTGGGACATGGACATCGAAGAGGCCATGCAGGTCGGCGAGCGCATCGCCAACCTGCGCATGGCCTACGAGGTGCGTGAGGGCGGCAACCCTCGCCAGCGGCCCGTCCCCTCCCGCGTCACCGGCGCCACCAACGAGGCCACCCACACCGGGCCCCTCGAGGGTGTCAACCTCGATACCGAGCGTCTCGAGGTCGACTTCCTCAACGCCTGCGACTGGGATGCCGACACCTGCAAGCCCTCCGCCTCCAAGCTGGAGTCGTTGGGCCTGTCCGAGGTGGCCGAGGCGCTTCACGCCTAGCCGCCAACCAGCGTCAACGAACCGAAGGGCGGCCCCGGGGCCGCCCTTCGCGATCCCCGGACTCGCTGCCCGTTTGCCAATAGGCGTACCCTTGGCGGCCAGCATGAGCGCGACCAGCACCGCCACCTATCCCCTCGCGATCGCGGGTGACGGCCTTGAGCTGCGTCCCTGGGACGAGGAACTCCTCGCGCAGCTGGCGCAGTGGGGCGAGCGCGGATTCCCCTACCATGCATTCGATCTCGGCCATCTGCGCGACCCCGTCCGCGCCCGCGCCGAGCTGGCACGCGCCCGCGAGGCCGGACCCCACCGCCACTTCGTCGCCTGCGAGGGCGACACCGCCGTCGGCCGCATCTCCGTGAATCTGCACGATCGCGCCGGGCTCTACCTCTGGGCCGTGCACGTTCCCCCCGAGCACGAGGGCCGCGGCGTGTGCCGCCGCATGATGGCCGCGCTTGTCGCGTGGCTGGAGGCCGAGTACCCCGGTCCCGACTTCGTCCTCACCACCAACACCTTCGCCGAGCACGCTCACCGCGCCTACCAGGCGGTTGGTTTCAAGGTCGCCGAGACGCGCTGGCACTACGACCGCCCCCTCGCTGAACAGCTCTGGCGCGTCCCCCGCGAGCAGCGCAAGGCCATCGAGAAGCACCTGCGCTTCCACAACGGGCGCTGGGAAGTGCGGACCCACCTCATGGCCCGCCCCCAGGGATGGTCGCCTTCTTCCTAGTCCGGGGCCGGCCCGATTCCCAGGCGCCGGTCGTTCTCCAGCCAGGCCTGGTCGGCCAGCGCCATCAGCCCCCCGCTCAGGAGGGAGTGCCCCCCGGCCAGGACCGGCACCTCGGCGGCCGCCAGTGCCGCCGTCAGGTCGCGGAGCCACGGGTCCGTCACCCTCTCCGGAGCCAGCAGATCGCTCTGGAAGCGGTCCTCGCGGCTTGCCTGCGACCCTGCATGCGCCAGCAGCACCCGCGTATCCAGCACTACCCCGTCCGCCAGTGACGCCAGCTCCTCCGCGAACCGCTCCACTCCAAGCTCCTCCAGTAGCCTCCCCACCAGCGAACGGGCCGTGTGGCTCTCGGGCACGCTCGCCATCCCGCGCTCCTCGCTGACGAGCCGTACCCGGCAGGCGGTTTCCCGCTCGAGGTGCGCCCACGTCGCGCTCCCCACGCGACCCGCGACCAGGATCTCCGCGTCCGGGTCGCAGAGCAGGGGCATCATCGCCCGGTAGGGCGCGAGCGGCAGCGACACCCCCACCGGCAGCGCCTCGCGGATCGCCACCGGCGTCGCTTCGCTGAGTGCCAGCACCACCAGGTCCGCCGGTGTGTCCAGGTCGAACGCCGTCCGCACCGAACGTGGCAGCACCGTCACCTCGCACCCCGCCTCGTCGCGCAACCGCCGCGGGAGCACGTTGTCCCGCTCGAACGCCCCTACCTGCGCAATTGCCGTCGCGGGCGCCCATCCGGTGAGGTCGGACGAGTAGAAGTTGTTCGTCACGGCCACGTCCCCGGCCCCCTCCAGCGCCTGCCGCACCGCTGCGTAGTCCTCTGCCTTCAGGAACGGCAGCGCCCCCGCCCCCATCACCGCCACTGCTTCCGCTTCCAGCTTCTCGACGAGCCCCACCACCCGCCTCCGCAGGGAGAAAGCCTCCCCCGGCGCGTCGTAGTCGATCGTGTACGAGGAGTCGTCGCCCACGCCAGCATCGTTCTTCGCCAGCACGACGCTCGCGAAGCCGGCCTCGCGCGCTGCCCGCGCGCTCACTCCCGCCGCCGCCAACCGCGCCCGCGCCACCATCCCCTCGGCCTCGCCCGTCCCGGCGCCGCCGTGCAGCAGGATCAATGCTGGCCCGTCGCTCATGCCGCTACCTTAAGGGCTTGACACGGCGAACATATGTACTAGGCTCGTGTTAAGTGTTCACAGAAGCCGGGGAGCCCAGTGAAACCTTCAGCGCCACTCGCCGGAAGCTTCACACGGATGGGGTGTAGGGCGTTGAGCACCTAAGATCGCCTGACTATCGTCGCTCGCAGGCCGACTGCGGGCGACGCAGAGGTCACCAGCCATGAAAGTCGTGTTTTTCGAAGACGTTGAGGGCACCGCTCAGGTCGGCGACGTGAAGGTCGTCAAGAACGGCTTCGCCCGCAACTTCCTGCTCCCCCGGGGGATTGCCGGACCGGTCACGCCCCCCAATCTCCAGCGCGCCAACTCCCTCGCCGAGAAGGAAGCACGCCGCCAGGCCAAGCTCGATGGTGAGGCCGAGGTCCACAGGGAACGGCTCGACGGCTACACCGTCAGCTTCGAGGCCCGTGTCGGCGAAACCGGCCGTCTCTACGGCTCCGTGACCAGCCGCGATATCGCCCAGAAGCTCGAGGAGAGCACCGGCATCGAGGTCGATTCGCGCGGCATCCTCCTCGCCGAGCCCATCCGCGAGCTCGGTTCGAAGAGCGTAACCATCCGCTTCACCCGCAACGTCAGCGCCGAGATCACCATCACCGTCGATCCCGACGAGGACTCGAAGGAGATCGTCGAGCAGCTCAGGGCACGGGAAGCCGAAGAGGCCCTCGCAGCGGCCGAAGCCGAGGCTGCCGCCGCGGCGGCAGCTGCCGAGGCCGAAGCCGAAGCACAGGCAGAAGCCACCGTCACCGAGGAAGAAACAACCGAAGACGCCGAGCCACCCGCCGAAGAGACCACGGACGGCTAGCGGGAAGGGGGGCGGAAGAGCGGGGACAGGCACTCACCACCAGCCATCGCGCTTCGGCGCGTCCCCGCCGTTCCGGTCGGCATGACCCTCCCCTTCCTGGAGCGCCTCCCACCGCACGACGTCGAAGCCGAGGAGGCCGTGATCGCGGCTCTCCTCGTCGATCCCGAGGCCATCTCGAAGGTCTCGTCCATCCTCAAATCCCCCGACTTCTTCCGCGAGAAGAACGGCTGGATCTACGAGGCAGCCAACGAGCTCTGGGAACGCGACGAGTCGATCAACCAGATCACTATCGCCCACGAGCTCGACCGCCGCGAGCGCCTCGAGGAGGTCGGTGGCCAGAGCTACCTCGGCGACATCATCCGCCAGCTCCCCACCAGCGTCGGCGTCGAGTTCTACGCCCAGATCGTCAAGCGCGACAGCACCTACCGCGGCCTCATCAACGCCGCCACCGGCATCCTCCAGCTCGCCTACGAGGCGCCCGCCGACATCGAGTCCGTCTTCTCCCGCTCCGAGGAGTTGCTCCAGCGCCTGCGCGGCGGCGAGAACTTCCGCGACTTCGTCCACATCGGCCAGATCCTCCAGGCCTACCTCGACGAGGACGTCGAGGCCGCCGAACGCCGCGAGCTTGCCGCTGTCGAGGCCGGCTTCAGCGACCTCGACCACCTGCTCGGCGGCCTCAAGCGCGAGGACCTCGTCATTGTCGGCGCGCGTCCCAGCGTCGGGAAGTCGTCGTTCGCGCTCGGCATCGCCCGCAACGCCGCCATCAACCAGGGCGCCAACGTCGCCTTCTTCTCCCTCGAGATGTCGGCCGAACAGCTCGCGGTTCGCCTCCTCGCCGCCGAATCCGGCGTCGACAGCACTCGCCTCCGCCTCGGCGGCCAGACCGAGCTGGAGGAGCGCCGCATCATCCGCGCCACCGGCGAGCTCGCCGGCGCCAACATCTGGTTCGACGACTCCCCCACCCTTACCGTCGCCGAGCTGCGCTCCAAGGTGCGGCGCCTCGCCAGCTCCCACGGCGTCGACCTCGTCGTCGTCGACTACCTCCAGCTCATGCAGTCCGACACGAGCTGGAACGGCCGCGAGAACCGCGTCCAGGAGATCAGCTACATCTCCCGGACGCTCAAGGGCCTCGCCCGCGAGCTGAACGTGCCCGTGATCGCGCTCGCCCAGCTCTCGCGCGCCATTGAGCAGCGCCATCCCCGCATCCCCATGCTCTCCGACCTCCGCGACTCGGGCTCCATCGAGCAGGACGCCGACGTCGTCATCTTCCTCAGCCGCGAGGAGCTCTACACCAGTCGCGAGCAGTGGATGGCCGAGCACCCGGAGATGCCCGAGACCGCGTACCCCCAGGGTGTCGCCCAGGTCATCGTCGCCAAGCACCGCAACGGCCCCACCGGCACGGTCGACCTCCGCTTCCGCCAGCGCCTCGCCAAGTTCGAGGACTGGGTGCTCCAGGGTGAGGACGAGGACCTGCCGCCCGAAGGGATCGACCAGTGAGCGATGGCGTCTCCTTTGAGGGCTTTCCCGGCATCGGCAAGGCCACCGCCATCCCCAATACCTTCTTTTCGTCGGTGCTGCCCGCCATGCGCGAACCCGGCGACCTGCTCGCCTTCCTCTGGGTGGCCCGCCTCGTCCAGGAACAGCAGGGCGATGCCCGCTTCGTCACCGCCGAGCAGGTCTGGGCCTTGCCCGATGCCGCCTCCACCTTCGAAGCGCTCTCGGACGGCCGCGAGTCCCTCGGCCGAGGGCTCGCCGCCTGTGTCGAGCTGGGCGCCCTGCTTGCCCTCGACCTCGCCGGCAGCGGCCAGCAGGAAACGGTCTACTTCGTGAACAACCCCGCCTCCCGCCGCGCCGTGGCCCGGGCCCGGGGCGGTGACCTCGAACTCCGCCCCGGCGCCATCGCCTACGAGCCCCAGCCCGCCCGACGCCCCAACATCTTCCACCTGTACGAGGAGCACGTCGGCACGATCACGCCGCTCGTCGCCGAACGCCTCCTCGTCGCCGCCGAGCAGTACCCGCAACACCTGATCGAGTCCGCATTCCGCGAGGCCGCGGAACGGAACGTCCGTAACTGGAAATACATCGAGCGCATGCTCCAAAACTGGTCCGAGGGGAACCAGCACCATGAAGCGACTGGACGAGATTCTGTCGAGCTCCGCCGCCGCCGATACGCCGGCGACGGAAGCGGAGCCGCAGGATCTGCCTCCCGCCCCCGCTGACGAGCCCGGCGAGGACGACTGCTCCCGCTGCGGCGGGGCTGGCTTCGTCCGCCGCGTGCGCGAGCTTGAGGATCCGCGCTTCGGCCGCGCGGAGCCCTGCTCCTGCATCCTCGACGAGACCGGCGAGGTGCGTCGCTCCCGCCTCGAACGCATCAGCAACCTCGGCGCCCTTACGCGCTTCACATTCGACGCGCTCCAGGGTGAGGCCACTGCCGCCGCCGCCCGGGTCCGTGCCTACGCTGTCGACCCCGACGGCTGGCTGGTCTTGAAGGGTCCCAGCGGCTCTGGCAAGACCCACCTCGCCGCCGCCATCGCCAACGAGCGCATCGTCCGCGGCGAGCCTGTCCTCTTCATGTTCACGCCCGACCTCCTCGACGGCCTGCGCGCCTCCTACGAGCCCGCCGAGGGCGAGCCCGGTTTCGACGCGCTCTTCGAGCAGGTTCGCAGCGCCCCGCTCCTCATCCTCGACGACATCGATGCCGCCGCCTCCAGCGAGTGGGCGCGCGAGAAGCTCTTCCAGCTCGTCAACGCCCGCTACAACGCCGCCCTCCCCACCGTCTGCACCTGTCACTCCCTCACCGATGCCCTCGACGAACGCCTCTCCCGGCGGCTCGCCTCCGGCGCCGTCCTCGACCTCGAAGGGGGTGCCCCCCTCGCGCGCTACCGCCAGGTCGGCGGCATGACCCGCGAGCGCCTCGAGGACTTCGGCTTCCACAACTTCCACACCCGCTTCCCCAACTACGCCGCCCAGGAGAACGAGTCCCTCCAGACCGCCTGGGAGAGCGCCCATCGTTTCGCCGACGCCCCCGAGGGCTGGATGCTCATCCTCGGCGAGAGCGGCTGCGGGAAGACGCACCTTGCCGCGGCCGTCGCGAACGCCGTCCTGCGCAACGGCGGCGATGCCTTCTTTGCTGTCGTCCCCGACCTCCTCGACCACCTCCGCGCCTCCTTCGCCCCCAACCGCGGCGACCCGGGCTACGACGAGCTGTTCGAGAGCATCCGCAACGCCGGACTCCTCATCCTCGATGACCTCGGTCCCCACACCAGCTCGTCCTGGGCCGTCGAGAAGCTCTTCCAGATCGCCAACTACCGCGCCTCCTCGCGCCTCCCCACCATCATCACCGCCGCCCTCTCACTCGATGAGCTCCGCGAGGCCCACCCCCGCGTCGCCGTGCGCGCCCTCGACCCGAAGCTGAGCCAGCACGTCGCCATCCTCGCCCGCCCCTACAACCTCCCGCCCCGCTCCGGCGGTAACCGCCGCCGCTAGCCCGAGGGCCGCTCCAGGCCCCGCCGCTCCAGCCACGCCCCCAGTGCCCAGTGTGTCGTGTCGAAGGCGAGCTCGTCCCAGGGAATCGCGTCGGGCGCGAACCACCCGATCTCGCTCGTCTCCGATCCCGCCAACCCCTCCCCCAGCGCCCGCGCCTCGTACACGATCACGACCACACCGGCATGCGTGCGCGTGAACACCCCCAGCAGCGACAATTCGTCGACCTCCAGGTTCGCCTCCTCGCGCGTCTCCCGCGCGGCCGCCTCCTCCGCCGTCTCGCCCACGTCCATGAACCCGCCGGGGAACACCCACGACCCCAGCCGCGGCTCGATCGCGCGCCGCACGAGCAGCAGGCTGCCGTCTGCCCGCTCGGGAATGGTTCCCGCCACCGGCCGAGGGTTCAGGTAGTGCACGAACCCGCAGGCCTCGCAGACCAGCCGCGTCATCGTGTCGCCGGGCGGGATGCGCTCCGTCAGCTCGGCGCCGCACTGCATGCAGAACCGGCTCGTGGCGTGTGGGTGGCTCGTCACGAGCCGCGCATCGTGGCGGGCGCGCGCTCCATCCCCAGCGACTCCGGCCCCTCAATCCACTCCTCGCCGTCCGCCCACACTTCCTTCTTCCACACCGGCACCCGTCGCTTCACTTCGTTCACGAGCCAGTGGCCCGCCTCGAACGTGGCCGCCCGGTGGCCGGCGCTCACGGCGACCAGCAGGCTCGTCTCGCCGATCTCCAGCCGTCCCGTGCGGTGCAGCACGGCGCTGTCCGTCAGGTCGAAGCGCTCCAGCGCTTCCTCCGCCACCTCCCGCATCGTCTTCTCCGCCATCGAGGGATAGGCGTCATACACGAGGTGGTCGACCGCCCGCCCCTTGTTGGTGTTGCGAACGATTCCCAGAAACACGTCGACCGCTCCGGCTTCGTCGCGCCGAACGGCCTCGATCGCTTCCTCTGGGTTCAGACGCTCTGGCGTCACGCGGATCAGCATGGCTAGCCTCCCGATACCGGCGGAATCAGGGCCAGTGTCGCGCCCGCCGGCACCGGCGCGTCCTCGTCGGCGTACTCTTCGTCGACCGCGTACAGCAGCGTCTCCGTGAACTCCGAGACTTGCGGATGTGCTGCTATCAGCCTGTCCCGCACGGACGCCACCGTATCCCCGGGCATGTGCGCCAGCGACAGCTCGCGCGTGCCCACGGCATCGGCCAATGAGGCGAAGAACAGCACCGTGATCACCATCGTGAGGATTGTAGCGTGTAGCGCTCGCACCACCCCACGGCGTTATCCTCCCCGCCTGTGGCTACCCTCCTCGCCCGCGCCCTCGACCTGCTCTATCCGCCGCGCTGCGTCGGCTGCGCCGCCTTCGGCCACAATCTGTGCGAAGCCTGCTCCACGCTGCTCCTCCCCGCGCGCGGACCGGGCCGCTGTGGACGCTGCGGCGTCCGTCGCGACGACGAGGGCCGTTGCCCCGACTGCTTCGGCTGGCGCGACCTCGACGGCGCCCGCACCGCCGTCGAGATGACGGGCCCCGCTCGCCGCGTCGTGCACGGCCTCAAGTTCAGCGGCATCCGCGACCTCGCGACCGACATGGCCGAAGCGCTCCATCCCGTCGTCGACAAGCTCGCCCCCGACGCCATCTTCCCCATCCCGCTCCACGCCCGCCGCCGCCGCTCGCGTGGCTTCAACCAGGCCGAGGTCCTCTTCGAGCGACTCGGCTGGCCACCCGCCCCCGGCCGCCTCGACCGCATCCGACCCACCGCCAGCCAGGTCGGCCTGAGCGCCGCCGAGCGTCGCGAGAATGTCGCAGGAGCCTTCCGCTACCGCGGGCCCCGCCTCAAGGGAGCAACCGTCGCCGTTCTCGACGACGTCGTCACGACCGGCGCCACCGCGAGCGAGTGCGCTCGCGTCCTCCGCGAACACGGCGCGGGGCGCGTCTACGCCCTCGCCTACGCCCGCGCCCCCTACCACTCCCCCACCTCCGGCCGCTCAGACGACTAGGCCTTCTTCAGTTCCCAGACGATCACGATTGGGAGCCCCTCGACCGCCGCCTCCAGGAGGCCCGGTCGCTGGTCGCCAAAGCCAAGCGCTGCGATGGCGTCCCCGGTCCACACCGGTTCCCGGCAGTCGGTAACGCTCAGCCCGGCATCCCGGAACGCCGACAGGTAGTCCGACACCTGGTGGACATGACTCTGGACGAGGCCGAACTCTCCCTGGTCTCGGGGGTATCTGGCGTGAGACCCGAGCATGGCCATGAGGGGATGCACGTCCGAGATGATGATGCGCCCTTGCGAGCGCGCCACGCGTCCGAGTTCGCTAATCGCACCCGGCAGTTCGTTGCAGTGGGTGAGGGCGAGTGTGCAAACCACCAGGTCGAAGGTATCGGGTGGCAGGGGAATCGCGGTCAGATCGGCCAGCTCAAAGTGGGCCGCCGAAACCTTCCTCCGTGCCTCTTCAAGCATCTCGGGAGTCGCGTCGAATCCCGTGACCGCGTGTCCGAGCGACGCCAGGTGCTGCGTCCATCTTCCAGTTCCGCAGGCTGCATCCAGCGCCGTTCCGATGGGGACCGTGCCCAGGATCTCCCGCACGACCGGCTCCTCAGCCAGCAGTACCGGGTTATCCGGTCGGTCGTAGCCCTGGGCCACTCGCCGTATCCCGTCTGGACCTCGTATTCGATCTCGACGAGCGCCTCAGACCAAGGCGGCTCCCCCCGGCTTTCCACGACTTCGGTGATGCTCCTTGCCCTCTCCTGAACCGTTCCAGGATCGAGACCCCACGACCGCAGGATCGCGAGCCCCTCGAACCCCAGGATGAAGTCCCCAAACGTCGGGTGCTCGGTGATGCCGCTCCCTCCTGCCGCCGATGTGGGGCCTACTGACACCGTAGGCGGACGGTGCGCTACCGGCCAAGGCCGGCCTGAGAGGTCGGCCCCCCGGTTGTTGTCGCTACAATAGTCTGTCGATGGCTCTCCCTGCCCAGCCACCACTCTCCCCCGACGCGTCGGCCGCCGCCGAGTCGCTGGCTCGCGTCCGCAAGGAGATTCACGCCGCCGTCGTTGGTCAGGATGCGCTCATCGACCGGCTCATGATCGGCCTGCTGGTGTCTGGACACGTGCTCGTCGAAGGCGTGCCCGGCCTCGCCAAGAGCCTCACGGTGACCAGCCTCGCCAACGCCCTCGACGTGTCCGGCGTCCGCATCCAGTTCACGCCCGACCTCTTGCCAGCCGACCTCATCGGGACGGAAGTGCTGAATCCTGCCGAGGGGAACTTCGCCATCCGCCAGGGGCCCATCTTCGCCAACATCGTCCTCGCCGACGAAATCAACCGCGCCCCCGCCAAGGTGCAGTCGGCCCTTCTCGAAGCGATGCAGGAGCGGCAGGTCAGCATCGGCGGCCAGACCCTCCCCCTGCCCGACCCCTTCTTCGTCATGGCCACGCAGAACCCCATCGAGCAGGAGGGCACCTACCCCCTCCCCGAGGCGCAGCTCGATCGTTTCCTCCTCAAGGTCCGCGTCGACTACCCCACTCGCCAGGAGGAGCGCGAGGTGCTGGAGCTGGGGCTCGACGGAGGCGCACCGCCCCCCGTCCGCGCCACCGCCACGCGCGACGAGCTCCTCGCCGCCCGCGACGCACTCAACAGCGTCGCCCTCGATGAGGCCCTCAAGGACTACTGCGTCCAGATTGCGCAGGCCACTCGCCGCCCCGCCGCCTATCGCCTCCCCGAGCTGCGCACGCTCATCGCCTACGGCGCCTCCCCCCGCGCCACCATCGCCCTCGCCCGCACCGCCCGCGCCCGCGCCCTCCTCGAAGGCCGCGCCTACACCATGCCCGACGACGTGAAGGCGCTGGCGCACGATGTTCTCCGCCACCGCATCGTCACCACCTACGAGGCGGACGCCGAGGAGATTACGACCGACGACATCATCGACCGCGTCCTCGAAGCCATCGAGGTGCCCTGAGGGCGGCCATGCGCGCGTGGTGGCCGCGGCTCTGGCGCCCCCGGCGCGACCCCTCCCGGCCCGCGTCCGACGAAGCGGCCTCACTCGATGGCGCGACCGAGCTCCTCCGTCGCGTCCGCGCTATCGAGCTGCGGGCCCGCCGCCTCGTCGATGACCTTTTCCTCGGCGAGTACCACGCCGTCTTCCGTGGTCGCGGCATCGAGTTCGACGAGCTCCGCCCATATGTCGTCGGCGATGACGTGCGCTCCATCGACTGGAAGTCGTACGCCCGCACCGGCCAGCCACTCGTGCGTCGCTACCGCGAGGACCGCGACCTGACCGTGCTCTTCGCCGTCGACGTGAGCGCCTCCCAGACCGCGGGCGCCGCCGAGCGCTCCAAGGCCAGCCTTGCCGCCGAGCTCTGCGCCGTCTTCGCCCTCGCCGCCATCCGCAACAACGACCGCGCCGGGCTCCTGCTCTTCGCCAGCGCTCCCGAGCGCTATCTGCGCCCCGCCGGAGGCAGCATCCACGTCCTGCGCCTCGTGCGCGAGGTCCTCTCCGCCCGACCCGAGACCCGGGGCACCGACCTCGGGGCAGCCCTCGAGTACCTGACAGGCGTTCAGCGCCGGCGCGCCACCCTGTTCATCATCTCGGACTTCCTCACCGAAGGGTACGCGCGCGCCCTCCGCGCCGCCGCCCGCCGCTTCGACATCATCGCCGTCCGCATCCGTGAACCCCTCGACGAGCAGCTTCCCGCCGCCGGAGTGGTGCGGCTCGAGGACGCCGAAGGCGGCGCCGCCTACGAGGTCGATAGCGACGACGAGGCCGTGCGCGAGGCCTACGCCGCCCGCGTCCGCGAGATCGATGCCGAGCGCGATCGCCTCTTCGGCGAGCTCGGTATCGACGAGATAGCCATCGTCACGGGCGAGGACTACGTGCGCGCGCTCCTCGCCTTCTTCCGCCGCCGCGCCCGGGCCGTCGCGTGAGACGCCTCGCCCTGCTCTGTGCCCTCGCCGCCGTGCTGGCGGTGCCTGCGCTCGCCGCCGCGCAGGATCCCGAGGCCACCGTCTCGCACTCCTTCGCTTCTATCGGCGAACCTATCACCGTCACGATCACGCTCGACGCACCGGCTGATGCCGTCGTCGAAGTGGATCCGGCCGGCGAGTCATGGGGCGACGTTCGCGTCATCCGCGTCCTCTCGCAGTCCGCCACCGCGACCGAGGCGGGGCTGCAGCACCGAATCGAAGTTCTGGTGGCGCCCTTCGCCCCGGGTGCGGTGACTTTCTCCCCCGCGGTGGTTGTCACGACCGATTCCGGCTCCGTCCCCGCCCCGCTGCCCTCCCTCACCCTTGAGGTGCCCTCCACCCTCTCTCCCGATGAGCCGCTGGCGCTCTCCCCCCTTCCGCCGCCCGTCCCCATCGACGGCGCGCAGTCAGCCGTGCTCTGGCCCGGGATCGCCCTTGGAGGGCTCGTCGCGGTCGTGATCGCGGCCATTGCCGCCGTGCTCGCCCGCCGCTGGTGGCGCAACCGGCCCGTCGACGCGGGCGAGGTCGCCCCCGAGCCGCCCCCAGGCCCCGACATCCTGGCGAGCGCCGAAGCGCTGCTCGAAACCGACGCCGCTGGCGCCTATCGCGCCATCTCCAGCGCGGTCCGCCACGTCCTCGGAGAACGCTACGAGTTCCCCGCCCAATCCCTCACGGCCGCCGAGTTGGAGACGCGCATGGCCGATGCAGGCGTCGACGGCTGGGAGGAGCGCATGGCGCGCGAGCTGCTGCGCGAGTGCGACGCCGTCGTCTACGCCGGGTACCGCCCTGTCGTGGAGCGCCGGGTCGCCGACCTCAGGATCGCCCGCGAGATCATCGGGGGTACCGGCTGATGCACTTCGCCGACCCCTGGCTGCTGCTTCTCGCGCTCGTCGCCGTACCCCTCGTCATCGCACGCTGGCGGCGGACCCCACCGGTCATCGCCGTGCCCTTCGCTTTGGGACTCGGCGACGCTCCCGCCGGCTGGCGCGTCCGCGCCCGGCGACTGCTGCCCCTCCTGCGGGTCGCCGCCATCCTGCTGCTCGTCGTCGGCCTCGCCCGCCCCCGCATCGGCGAAGCCGAGACGCTCGTCCCCGCTGAGGGCGTCGACATCGCTCTCGCTGTCGATGTGTCCAGCAGCATGGCCACGAACCCGTTCAGCAACGACAACACCCGCCTCGACTCCGTGAAGGAGGTTCTCCGCGGCTTCATCGCCACCCGCGAGAACGACCGTGTTGGTCTCGTCGCCTTCCAGCGCGAGGCTCTGCCACTCGCCCCCCTCACCCTCGATTACGAAGCCCTCGACACCATCGTCGCCGACCTCGGCTCCGACCTTCTCCCCGACGGCACCGGCATCGGCGTGGGCATGGCCAGCGCCGTGTCCATGCTGGAGGAGTCCAGCGCCTCGAGCCGCATCGTGATCCTCCTGACAGACGGGCGTCACAACGCCGACTCCATCAGCCCCGACGAAGCCGCCGAAATCGCGGCCGCCCTCCGTATCCGCGTCTATACGATCGGCGTCGTCGAGGACCGGGACCGGCCCTCGGGCTTCTCCCCCGCGACCATCGACGCGGACCTGCTCGCGTTCATCGCCGACCACACCGGTGGGAGGTACTTCGAGGCGGCGACCCCGGAGGACCTCGCGGACGTCTACGACGAGATCGGTTCGCTGGAGACGAGCCGCGTGGGAGACGAGACCTTCGCGCGCTACAGCGAGCTCGGCCTCTGGCTGATCGCCGCGGGCGCCGTGCTCCTGCTCGGCGAGGTCGGGCTCGGCCGCACCTGGCTGAGAAGGACGCCCGCATGAGCGACCTCAGCTTCGGCCGTCCACTCTGGCTCCTGCTGGTCCCCTGCGCCCTCGTGCTGCTCCCGCTCGCGTGGGTGATCGCGAACCGGGCCTTCACCGCTGCGACCGCACTCACGCGCGAACCCCCGAGGCCGCGCCGCGTGGCCACCATAGTGCTCGCCCTCGCGGTCGTGCTCGCCGCTCTCGCCGCCGCCCAGCCCCGTTGGGGTGAGCGCAGCGCTACCGTGCAGACCGGCGGCGCCCAGCTCGTTGCCGTCCTCGACGTCTCTCGCAGCATGGGCGCGACCGACATCGCGCCCTCGCGCCTGGCTGCCGCCCGCACCGCCCTCGCCGAAACCTTCGCCCGCCTCCGTGGCGACCGCGTTGCGCTCGTCGTGTTCGCGGGCGACGCGCGTCTTCGCTTCCCGCTCACCCGCGACCTGCAGGCAGCCGCCACCGTCGTCGAGACCGTCGAGGGAGGAACACTGCTCCTCGAACGCGGCACGAGCGCCGCTTCCGGGCTCGACGTGGCCCGCGAGCTGTTCGACGAGGAGACCAGCGGTGGCCGCCTCGTCCTGCTCGTGTCCGACGGCGAAAGCCTTGGTGGGGACCCCTCCGCCAGCGCCGCCGCCCTTGCAGCCGAGGGCATCGATGTGCTCGTCGCGGGTGTAGGCACGCCTTCCGGCGGACCCGTGCCCATCCGCCACCCCGTCACCCGTGAGATGGAGCCGCTGATGAACGATGACGGCGAGCCCGTCATCACCCGGCTCGACGAAGCCGGTCTCAGCGCCATTGCCCGGGCGGGCGACGGTCGCTACCTCGGCGCAGACTTCGCCGCCCTTCCCGGGGCGGTACGCGGTCACGTGGCCGGACTCGACCAGGCTACCTACGGCGCGACGACGATCTCCCTTCCGATCGAGCGGTTTCACTGGTTCGCCGTGGCCGCGCTCGTGCTTGTGCTGCTGGGCACCGCCGTCGAGTGGCGCGCCTTCGCACGCTGGCGGAACGCTCCCTCCCTTGCCGTTGTCGTTGGGTTTGCACTGGCTCTCTCCGCCTGTGCGACGGCCGCCTACAACCTCAACGAGCGCGCCCTGGAAGCCCTCGACGAAGGCGACCTCGACACCGCCATCGAGCTCCTCTACGAGGCGCAGGCTGAGGACCCCCGGGATGGCCGCATCGCCCTGAACCTAGCGGCCGTCCTCGACCAGGCCGGGCGCTACGAAGAGGCCGTCAGCGCCGCTCGTCGCGCCCTCAACGACCGCGACGCCGGGGTCGCGGCCGCTGCCTACTCCAGCCTCGGCCACCACCTCTTCGCTCTGGGGGAGCTCGAAGAGGCGCTCGAAGCGTTCACCGAGGGCCTGCTGCTCACCCCCGAGGACGACATCCTCCGACGCGACTTCGAGGTCGTCTGGCGCCTCCTCCACCCGCCACCCCCGCCCGAACAACAGACTGCCCCGGCGCCTCCCGAGGGAGATTCCGGTGACGGCGAGCAACCCCCCGAGCCCCCTGTCGCGTTTACACAGCTCCGAGCCCACGAGACAAGAGGGAATCGGGGTTGGGGGGTGGGGGGGGTGAAAATAGGGGGGGGGGGGGGGGGGGGGG
>VXLW01000001.1 GCA_009841435.1 Dehalococcoidia bacterium
ACATCTACACGCGTTAGATCGTCGGCAGGGTCAGATGTGTTAATGAGACAGCGCCGAGGTCGCGCGCGCGGCGGACGGGCTCGGCGAAGATGGCGTCAACCTCGATGGCCCGGCCCTCGACGAAATCGATGAGGGTGCTGGGGCGGTAGGGGCCCATGACGTCGGTGAGGGCGAACATGCGGGTGATGACGGCCTCGCCGTCGATGCGTTCGGGGCTGTTGCGCGAGGCGAGGTCGGCGTTGCCAGCCGCTACGACTTCCTCCATGAGCGCGCGGGCTTCGGCGCGGAGGGCAGGGTCGGTGACGATAGCCTCGGTGGTGACGGCCCCGGCGGCAACGGTGAGGCCGTTGAAGGGGACGTTCCAGCAGAGCTTCTCCCAGCGAGCGCGAAGGACCGAGGGGGCGGTCGAAACCTCCACCGTCGCGTCCTTCCAGAGGACGAGGGCGCGATCGAGCTCGGCGGGGTCGTCGCCGAGGTGGGCGATGGAGACCTGGCCGTACTCGTAGTGGTGGACGACGCCAGGCTCGCCGCGATTGATGCAGGTGAAGGCGAGCCCGCCGAAGATGCGCTCGGTGCCGAGGGCGGCAGCCAGCCGTTCCTCGATGCCGAGGCCGTTGACGATGGCGAGCACGCGGGTCTCGGGGCCGAGACAGGGGCGGATGAGGCCCGGGGCCTCGTCGAAGGACGTCGTCTTGAGGCCGCAGAGGATCCAGTCGACCGGGCCGATCTCGGCGGGGTCGCGGGCGATGGTGGGGTGGTCGAGGGCAAAGTCGCCGTGGTGCGATTCGATGCGCAGCCCGCGTTCGGCGACCGCCTCGTAGTCGCGGCGCAGGAGGAAGCGCACGTCGTGGCCCGCCTGCGCCAGCCGGGCGCCGTAGTAGGAGCCGACGGCTCCCGCGCCGATGACGGCTACGGTTGCCATGGCGGGGGGAGGGCAGGCGGGGTCACGCCGGGTCGAGGGCGGCGAGCTCGCGGGGGACGCGCGGCGTCTCGACGGCCTGGACCTCGCGCAGGATGTGCTGGAAGCGCTCGCGCTGAGCAGGCGTGTCGACCGGCATCTCGAACTGCATGCGGCTGGCGTACTCGCGGTGTTCGGCCACGAACCGGGGGAGGTTGTCGTAGGTCGAGGACTGGGCGAACTCGTGGAGGACGTCCTCGGGGATGACCCCCTTCATCTCCTCCCACTTGCCCTGGAGCGACATGGAGTGAAGCTGCTTGCCGAGGTCTTCCCAGCCGTGGAGGCGGAAGACGTCGTGGTAGCTGCGGGTGGAGCCGTAGAAGGAGATGGGCTGGCGCAGGGCCTCGCGCTTCTGCTCGATCTCGGACTCGTCCTCGCCGTAGATGGTGAAGCCGCCGGCCGAGACTTCGATGTCCTGCCAGGTGCGACCGCCACGCTCAAGGCCCTTCGCGACATTGGGGAGGAAGACCTCGCGCATGTAGCGGTCGGTTGTGAAGCCGTGGGGAAGGACGCCATCGGCGACTTCGCCGGCGACGCGGGTCATTTTCTCGCCGACGGCGGCGAGCAGCACCTTGGGGCGGGGGTAGCCACTGGGGCCGGGATAGAACAGAGGATTCATGAGGGTGTACTGGTAGGTCTCGCCGACGTAGTCGGGCTTCTCGCCGGTCTCGAAGGAGTCCCAGATGGCGTGGAGGGTGCGGATGTAGTCGCGCATGCGGGGGGCGGGGGCACTCCAGGGCATGCCGAAGCGGCGCTGGATGTGGCCCTTCACCTGGCTGCCGAGGCTGAGCGAGAAGCGGCCGCCGGTAGCCTGCTGCAGGTCCCAGGCGCCCATCGCGAGCACCATGGGGGCGCGGGCGAAGGCGATCGCGAGGGTGCCGATCTCGATGGTTTCGGTGGCGAGGGCGGCAGCCGCGGCGAGGATCATGGGGTCGTGGGCCATCTCGCCGGTGCCGGTGTTGTCGTAGCCGAGCTCTTCGGCCCGCCGGGCCTGGGGACCAACCTCCGCGAGCCAGGTCGCGGGGTACGTGCTTGAAACCTTCATCGCCATCTCCTTGCAGGAGAGGCGATCCTACCGCGCGCGGCGGCGAGGGGGGCGGGCGAACGGGCCCGGTGAGCGCCGTAGACTACCGCTCGCGACTCCAGGCTCCGAGGTTCCCGCATGGCCGCCAGCTACGACGACATCTACGCCCACTCCCTCTCCGACCCCGAGGCGTTCTGGGCCGAGGCGGCCGAGGACATCCACTGGGAGCGACGCTGGGACCGGGTGCTGGACGACTCACGGGCGCCGTTCTACCGCTGGTTCCCGGGAGCGGTCACGAACACCTGCTACAACGCGCTCGACCGCCACGTGGAGGGCGGCCGCGGCGACCAGCTCGCACTCATCTACGACAGCCCGATCACGGGCGTGATCGAGCGGTTCACCTACCGGGAGCTGCTGGACCGGGTGGCGAGGGTCGCCGGGGTGCTGGCGAAGGCGGGCGTAGGGAAGGGCGACCGTGTCCTCGTCTACATGCCGATGGTGCCCGAGGCAGTGATCGCGATGCTGGCGTGCGCGCGGCTGGGGGCGGTGCACTCGGTCGTGTTCGGGGGGTTCGCGGCGAGCGAGCTGGCCGTACGCATCGACGACGCGACACCGAAGGTTGTGCTCTCGGCCTCGTGCGGGATCGAACCGAACCGGATCGTCGCCTACAAGCCGCTGCTCGATGAGGCAATCGACCTCGCCGCGCATAAGCCCGACCGCTGCGTGATTCTGCAGCGCCCCCAGGAGGCGGCGGCCATGGTGGCGGGGCGCGACCTCGACTGGGCGGATGCGGAAGCGACGGCCGAGCCGGCGCCGTGTACGTGGGTGGAGGCGACAGACCCGCTCTACATCCTCTACACGTCGGGGACGACGGGGCAGCCGAAGGGCATCGTGCGCGACAACGGCGGGCACCTGGTCGCGCTCAACTGGAGCATGCGCAACATCTACGGCGTCGAGCCGGGCGAGGTGTACTGGGCCGCCTCGGACGTGGGCTGGGTGGTCGGGCACTCGTACATCGTGTACGGGCCCCTGATCCACGGGAACACGACGGTTCTGTTCGAGGGGAAGCCGGTGGGGACGCCCGACGCGGCCGTCTACTGGCGGGTAATCGCGGAACACGACGTGAAGGTGCTGTTCACGGCGCCGACGGCGTTCCGGGCCATCAAGCAGCAAGATCCGAACGGGGAGCTCATCCGGCCGGAGCAGATCGCGGGGCTGCGGACGCTCTTCCTGGCGGGCGAGCGCGCCGACCCGGACACGGTGCAGTGGGCCGAGGACCGCCTCGGCGTGCCCGTCATCGACCACTGGTGGCAGACGGAGACCGGCTGGTCGATCTGCGCCAATCCGGCGGGCATCGAGCTGATGCCGGTGAAGCACGGCTCGCCGACGAAGGCGGTGCCCGGCTGGGACGTGCGGGTGGTGGACGAGGCGAACAACGAGGTCGCGGCGGGGGAGATCGGCGCGCTGGTGGCCAGGCTGCCGCTGCCGCCGGGGAGCTTCCCCACGCTCTGGCAGGCGGAGGACCGGTACCGCGAGGCGTACCTCGAGGAGTTCCCCGGCTCCTACAAGACCGGCGATGCGGGCTACATCGACGAGGACGGCTACGTGTACGTGATGACGCGCACGGACGACGTCATCAACGTGGCGGGGCACCGGCTCTCGACGGGGCAGATGGAGGAAGTGCTGGCCGCCCACCCGGACGTGGCCGAGTGCGCCGTGGTGGGAGTAGCGGACGAACTGAAGGGACAGACTCCTCTGGGGCTGCTGGTGCTGAACGCGGGCGTCGAGCGGGAGAAGGGCGCGATCGAGGGGGAGGCGGTGCGGCTGGTGCGCGAACAGATCGGGCCGGTCGCCTCGTTCAAGACGGCGATCGTCGTTGGGCGGCTGCCGAAGACGCGCTCTGGCAAGATCCTGCGGGGCACGGTGCAGAAGATCGCGGACAGCGAGGCGTACACCGTTCCGCCGACGATCGACGACCCCACTATCCTCCCGGAGATCGCGGAAGCGCTGCGAACCGCGGGGTACGCGGGCGGGTGATTACGCAAATCTCACCGAACCTTGACCGCGTCTGAACCTCGTTAGTTGACCGGGGCACTCACCTGGCGAAAGGTGAGTGTGAAGGGCGCCCCAGCCGGGGAAGGTGGGCATGGCTCGCGGTAGCTCCAAGTACCTTGAGGGGTCGATCACCGCCCGTCTGGCGCGGGTGAGCGCCCGCTATCGCTGGTACGTCATCGGCGCCTGGATCGCGCTCGTCGCGGTAGCGGGAAGCCTCGCGTTCGACATCGGCGATGTTCTGACGGCAGACGATGCGGTTGTCTCCAACGCCGAGTCGGAGCGTGCGGAGACCCTCCTCGAAGAGCGGCTCCGGGGTCCGGAGGCGCCCCAGGAGTTTGTCGTCGTGCGGAGCGCGACCGGCACCGTCGACGATGCCGCCCTTGCGGAAGTGACAAGCGACCTGCTGGGTCGCATCCGGATGCTCGAGGGGACGGTCGTGGCCGCCACGAGCTACTACGAGACGGGGTACGAGGGACTCGTTTCCGCGGACCGCCGCACGACGCTGATCCCGGTGACGCTGGCCGGTGAGATCGGTGATGCCGAGGCGACGGCAGGACCACTCGTCTCGGTGGTGGAGAGCTTCGAGGCGCCCGCCGGGTTCGAGACACTGGTGGCGGGACAGGGCAGCATCGGGCGGACGTTTACGGAGACCTCGGAGCGCGACCTGCGACGGGGCGAGGGCATCGGCGTACCGATCGCGCTGTTGATCCTGGTGGCGGTCTTCGGGGCCGCGGTGGCGGCGGGAATCCCCCTCGTGGTGGCGTTGGTGGCGGTGGTCACGGCGCTCGGCGTGGCGTTCCTCGTCGGGCAGGGGTTCCAGCTCTCGTTCTTCGTGGTGAACATGATCACCGTGGTCGGGCTGGCCGTGGGGATCGACTACTCGCTCTTCATCGTGCAGCGGTATCGAGAGGAACGGCTGCGCGGCTTCACGATCGAGGCGGCCATCTCGCGGGCGGGGGCGACGGCGAACCGCGCCGTGCTGTTCTCGGGTGGGGCGGTGGTGATTGGGCTGCTCGGGCTGCTGCTCGTACCCAGCAACGTCTACCAGAGCCTTGGATTGGGGGCGATCTCCGTCGCAGTGATGGCGGTGCTGGCGGCGCTGACGCTGCTGCCAGCGCTCCTGAGCGTGCTCGGGGACCGGATCGACGCGCTGCGGATCCCGTTCCTGCCGCGCCTGCGGCTGCACGAGCGGACGAGTGCGGGGGCCTGGAACTTCATCGTGCGCATGGTGATGCGGCAGCCGCTGATCAGCCTGTCGGTATCGGCCAGCCTGCTGATCGCAGCAGCCGTACCGGCCTTCACGCTCCAGTCGGGTATCTCGGGGGTTTCGACGCTTCCGGCCGGTAACGAGCAGCGCCGGGCCTTCGAGATCCTGCAGGAGGACTTCAGCGCCGGGCTCGTGTCGCCGGTGGAGGTGGTGGTGGACACACCAGACGTGTCCTCGCCGGCGGCAATGGCGGCGATATCGACGCTGAGGGGGCTGATCGAGGACGACCCCATGTTCGACAGCGTCTCCGCCACGACGAACGAGGCGGGCGACCTTGCCCTCGTTTCGGCGCTGTTGACGATCGACCCCCGCAGCCCGGAGGCGTACGACGCCATCCGGCGGCTACGCAGCGACTACATCCCGGCGGCTTTCGGTGGAACCGAGGCGAACGTGCTGGTGACCGGCCTGACGGCCGAAGAGGTCGACCTGATCGACGTGATCACGCTGTACACGCCGATCGTGTTCTCGGTCGTACTGGGGCTGAGCTTCATCCTGCTGCTGCTGGTGTTCCGGTCGATCGTGGTGCCGGTGAAGGCGATCATGATGAACCTGCTCTCGGTCGGGGCTGCCTACGGACTGCTCGTGCTCGTGTTCCAGCACGGAATCGGGAACGAGATCTTCGGGTTCCAGCAGACGCGAACGATCGAGGCGTGGTTACCGCTGTTCCTGTTCGCGATCATGTTCGGCCTCTCGATGGACTACCACGTGTTCCTGTTGAGCCGGATCCAGGAGCGGTACGGCCTGACGGGCAGCAACCGCGAGTCGGTGGCTTTCGGGGTGCGTTCGACCGGCAGCATCATCACGGGGGCGGCGCTGATCATGGTGGCGGTGTTCATGGGAATGGCCCTCGGCGACCTGGCGCCGCTGCAGCAGGCGGGGTTCGGGCTGGGGGTGGCCGTGATCATCGACGCGACGCTCATCCGCTCGGTGATCGTGCCGGCGAGCATGGCCGTGCTGGGCCGATTCAACTGGTACCTGCCGAGCTGGCTCGAGTGGCTCCCGGAGATCCGCATCGAGGGTGACCTGCGCAGCGACGGCGAAACGGTCAAGTAGCGGAGAGCGGCGACGTTGCCCCTGAGTGGGGCCCCAACCACTGACCACCGACCACCGGTGTAGTCTGCGGCCACCAACGCGGGGAGCCATGCGATGGCGGCGGAGCCCTACACGATCCATCTTCCGGATGAGCTGCTGGAGGACCTGCGAAGGCGGCTGGTGAACGCGCGCTTTCCGCAGGACTTCGCCAACGACGACTGGGGGTACGGGGTCAACGGGGCGTACCTGCGGGAGCTCGTCGACTACTGGATCGAGGGGTACGACTGGCGGGCGGTGGAGCGCGAGATGAACGCGTTCGCGAACTACCGCACGGAGATCGAGGGCGTTCCCATTCACTTCATCCACGAGCGGGGGAAGGGGCCGGACCCGAAGCCGCTGATCCTGTCGCACGGCTGGCCCTGGTGCTTCTGGGACTTCCACGAACTGATCGGGCCGCTCACGGACCCGGCGGCTCACGGGGGCGATGAGCGCGACGCCTTCGACGTCGTGCTGCCGTCGCTGCCGGGTTTCGGGTTCTCGGCGCCGCACGAGGTGACGGGCATCAACTTCTGGCGGACGGCGGACCTTTGGGCGGAGCTGATGGGGGACGTGCTCGGCTACGACCGCTTCCTCGCGCACGGGGGCGACTGGGGGAACCTGATCAGCGCGCAGCTGGGGCACAAGTACGCGGACCGGGTGGGGGCCATCCACATCACGGGGGCGATCCCGCTGACGGTGCTGGCGGACCCGGAGGGGACGCGCCTGCTGGCGCAGCGCACGACGACACCGGAGCAGGCAGCGCGCAACCCGGACCTCGTCGAGCCGGGCGTGCTGCGGCCGCGGCCGGGGAGCGCGCACGCGGTCGTGCAGATGAACGAGCCGCAGACGATCTCGTACGCGCTGCACGACTCGCCGGTGGGGCTGTGCGCCTGGATCCTCGACCGGCGCTACTGGTGGAGCGACAACGACCGGGGCGAACGGGCGGTCGAGCAGGCGTTCTCGAAGGACCACCTGCTGACGCTGATGATGCTGTACTGGGCGACGGGCGCGTACGTGACGTCGGCGCGGTACTACGCGGAGGTGGCGAAGAACCCGTGGCGCCCGTCGCACGACCGGCATCCGGTGGTGGAGGCGCCGACGGGCATCTCGTTCATGGCGCAGGACATGACGTCGCAAGGCCGGGGCTGGACGGAGGAGTACTACAACCTCGTCTGGACGCGAGCCCGGGACGGCGGGGGGCACTTCGCGGCGCCGGAACGTCCGGCGGAGATTGTGGAGGACATTCGGGAGGCGCTGCGTCCGTACCGGTAGGAGAGCGCCCCCCTGCGGGCGGCTGAGGGGGAAGGCGGGGACCAACAGCCAGGAGTGGAGCCTTCGGTCGGATTCGAACCGACGACCTACGCATTACGAATGCGTCGCTCTTCCAACTGAGCTACGAAGGCGTCGCTGCTGCCAATAGTAGCTCGCTTCGGGCGGTCGCTCGAATGCGCCGCTAGGCTTCGCGCTCGCTCCGGCTCGCTGGCTCGACCGTCGCGATGGCGAGGTCGGATTCGAGGGCGGCGACGCGCTCCTCGAGGCGGGTGACGCGGTCTTCGAGGCGCGTGCGGGTCTCGGACTCTTCGAAGCGCGCGACCTGCTCGAGGAAGCGCTCCCAGCGTCCGGGCTCGGCGCGGATGAGGGCGGGGCAGTTCTTCCCGGTCCAGTGGTTGTGCTGGACGATGCCCTCGTAGCCGTGGCCGCCGAGGCGGAGGCGGGCGGTGAGCCAGGCGGCGTTGAGGTCGGCGGCGGCCTCGTCGATGCCCTCGTGCATGCAGATCTCGAGGCCGAGGGAGGTGGTGTTGCCGGGACCGCCAGCGCCATCGCCGGCGTGCCAGCCCTGCTCGCCCCAGTCGAGGGACTGCCAGACCTCACTGTCGTCGATAGTGGCGTGCCAGGAGTAGGGCGCCTCGCGGGCCATCCAGCGGGCGTGGGCGTGGGCGTTCGCGGTGGGGCGGGGATTGCCGGTCTGGTGGATGGTGATGAAGGCGGCGAGTCCGCCGGCGAAGGGGCGGTTGGGGCGGTTGTCGTTGCGGGTCAGGAGCAGCTGGTGGAGGGGCGGCGGGGAGAACATGCGGGGCAGGGTGCGTGAGCGGATGGGGAGCCGGGAGCGCCACATGGCACCCGCCCACAGCCGGGGACGGGGGAGGGTGTCCCATGGTCAGGTTTGCTCTCGGCCCAGGGCAACGCCAATCGGGTTCCACAAGGCCGCGATGATCACGCCAACGGCGCCCACAACCGCCAGGATCAGGGCGTTGCGGGCGATGTTCCCGGCGAATTCGTCGACAGCTGATTGGGCCACCTCGACCAGCTTGTCGACCAGCGCCTCGGACGTGTTGGGGAATTCCGAATCGGGATCGGGGGCGGCTTCCGCGCGGATTTCGTCGAACACGTCGCCCGAGGTTGACTGGGCGACGGGCCCGAAGAGGATGGCGAGCAGCCCGGCCGAGAGCAGCAGCACGCCCGCAGCCCAGGCGAGGCGTCCACGCCAGCTCCTGCCCCCGAGGAACCCGACCAGGAGCAGGAGGGCGAAGGCGATGACAGCTGGAATCCAGAGGTTGCCCGACCCAAAGCCCACCGTGTTGCGGGCCTCGTCCAGCCCGTCCTGCAGTCCCTCGGCGGACTCGTCGGACACATCGAGGACGTAGCCGGTGGAGAGCGCAAGCCGCCCGTCCTGGATCAGGTCGAAGGCGTCGCCGTCCAGATCGGCGCGGAGGTCGTCGTCGGTGTACGTCCAGCCTTCTCTGAAGAGTTCACGGATTTCGTCGAGAGCGAGCAGGGCATCCGGACCGCCATCTCGTTCGAGGTCAGCGAGAAGATCCTGCTCGGTGTAGATCACGGTGTCGGGAATGCGGTCCAGGACCGATTCTTCTATCGACGTGGCGATGGTGGGAACTGCGATGGCGACGATGTCCGCAACGGGAACGTCCCGCGGGATGCAGGGGGGCAGCTCTCGTTCGAGCGCCGTCCGAGCGGCTGCGTTCTCCGCAGCGGTGGTGCAGTCAGGCAGGCTACGAAGGCCTTCGCGGAGCGAGGTGGTGGCGGTGGCCGTCAACGCGCGCCGAGCGTCCGTCTTGGCCGCTATGAGGTCAAACGTGGTGGTGAACGCTTCCGTCTGGCCGGTGATGTAGGCGGCCACGTCGCCGGCGAGCCTGGAGGCCTGCGCGTCCAGCCAGTCCCCAGCGACGGCGTCCCGCACCGCGTCGAGGACCTCGGTCCGGGTGAGGGCGATGCCGTAGGGCAATGCGGAGACCTCGGCGACACTCCCCTTCGCCGCAGGCTCGACGACGTTGGCATAGGCGACGTCGAAGGCGTCGGCCTCGGTGACGATGGCCGCGATCTCATTGGCGGCCTGCTCGACCCCTGCCTCGTCGAACCCGATCCGGATGGCCAGCGTATCGGAACGGGCGACGGCGTAGTCAACGATCTTGTTGCCGGCGCCTTCAACCTGCGCGGCCATCCATTCAGGGGTGGCGACGGTAGTGAACACGCGCACGAGGCTGCCGCCCTCTTCGCCGCTTCCCCCACGGAGGATGGCAACCCAGGCAGAACTCTCACCTCCGGCGGGAAGCCCCTCATCTACCCACTGGCCAAAGATGGGGGTCAGTTCGCGTTCCATCAGGCGCTCGTAGGCGCCGCTCTCGAGGAAGACGGCGGAGAACTCTCGGACGAGAGCATCGAGGTGCGAGGCGGCGTCGATCCTGATCGCGACTTCGTCCTCCCTCCCCGTGAGGTAATCCATAGCGCCTTCGATAGCGGGCGTGACGAGCGCCTCAACGTCCTCGGGCGGGATTGCGCGGCGGATGGCGCCGGCGAGCTGTTCCGGGGACAACCCGGACGCGGCCAGCGGGTTCTCCTCAAACTCGAAGCCGAACTCGTCGGGGTCGAGTTGCCAAGCGTCCTCAAGCAGAGCTGGCACAAGGTCATCGAGAACGAACTGATAGGCGTCCGCCTCCTCCAGCTGTTCGGAGACGAAGTCCGGCCGAGCAATCGTCGCGTTCACGGCGAGCGCCACCAACACGATGAACGTCACAACCAGGAAAATTAAGCCCAGGGACACCGCGCCCAGGCGACGGATCGAGATGATCACGAAGCCATGGTGGGGAAGGGAATCCTAGTGGGCCAGAGCGACGGCGGCGGCGCCCAGGAGGCCCGCGTCCTCGCCGAGGGTGCTGGTGCGGATGGGGGTGTTGGCGGCGGGGCCGTACGCGAGGGAAGCCATGGCGGCGCGCAGGGGGTCGAGGAGGAATTCGCCCATGCCGAGGAGGCCGCCGGAAAGGGTTACGACGTCGGGGTTGAGGATGTTGACGATGCTGCCGAGTCCGATGCCGATGGAGTGACCGCCGTTGCGTATCTCGGCGATGGCGGGGGCTTCGCCGCGGCGGGCGGCCTCGGCGAGGTGGCCAGCGGTGGCGGGCTGACCGGCGGCAATTTCGGCAAGGATAGGCGCCGAACCGGACTCGACGAGGCGCTGGGCGCGCCGCCCGAAGGCGACGCCTCCAGCGGTCGCCTCGAGGCAGCCGCGCGAGCCGCACCCGCAGGGCGGTCCAGCGGGGTCGAGCACGATGTGGCCGATCTCGCCGGCGAGCCCCTGGGCGCCCCGGTAGAGCCGGCCGTCGATGACGAGCCCGCCGCCGATACCCGTCCCGAGGGTGGCGTGGAGGAGGTGTCGCGCGCCGCGTCCGGCGCCGAAACGGTGCTCGCCCAGGGCGGCGGCGGAGGCGTCGTTCTCGATGGAGACGTGGATGCCGAGGCGCTCGGAGAGGGGGGCGGTGAGGGAAAGATTGCGGAAGGCGGGGATGTTCGGGGAGACCATGACGATGCCGCGGTCGGCGTCGATGAGGCCGGCCACGGCGAGGGAGACGGCGACCGGAGGGTCTTCGCCGCGGTCGCGAACCTCCGCCAGGAGGTCGCCGATGCGCTCGAGGACGGCATCCGGGGACGTGTCGGCGGGGGTGCTCACCTCCTGGCGAACGAGCACCTCACCAGCTTCGCTGACGAGGGCGGCGCGCAGATTCGTCCCGCCGAAGTCGCCGGCGATCACGGTCCGGGCCATGTCTCGCACTGTACGCGAGGCCGGTCTTTCGCTGGACACGCCCCCACTTCCGCCCGCACCCTGCGCGGATGGAGGCGTGGCAGGAGCGTCTGCTGGAGGACGAGCGGTCGGGCGTGCTCGGCACGATCGCACGCAGCGGCCTGCCGCACCTCGTGCCGGTGTGCTTTGCGCTGGTCGAGGGGGCAATCGCCATCGCGATCGACGAGAAGCCGAAACAGGGCGGAACGCTCGCCCGCGTCCGCAACATCGAGCGCGACCCGCGCGCGACGCTGCTCGTCGACCACTACGAGGAGCGCTGGGAGCAACTCGCGTGGCTGCGCCTCGAAGGCGACGCGGACGTGCTCCAACGTGGCGACGCGTGGCCGGACGCGCTCGACACGCTGCGCCGCCGCTACCCGCGCTACCGGGCGATGGCGCTGGAGTCGCTGCCGCTCATCCGGCTGCGGCCGGGGCGCGTGGTCGGCTGGCGCTGGCAGGATTCGGATTGATCACGCGCACGCCTGAGACGAACTGGAGAGACGGATGCGAATCGGACTGATGATCGAGGGACAGAACGACCTCACGTGGGAGCGGTGGCTGTACATCGCCAACCTGACGGAGCGGCTGGGGTTCGCCTCGCTGTTTCGTTCGGACCACTACTTCACGGGGAACCGCCAGCTGCAGTCGCTGGAGACGTGGCTGTCGTTCGCGGCGATCGCGCGCGAGCCGCACTCGTACCGGTTCGGGGCGCTGGTGACACCGATCACGTTCCGGCGGCCGGTGAACGACGCGCGCATGGCCGCGCAGGTCGACTTGCTGAGCGGGGGACGCTTCGTGATGGGGCTGGGTGCGGGCTGGAACGAGGCTGAGCATCGGGCCTACGGCATCCCCTTCCCGCCGACGAAGGAGCGGTTCGACCGGCTCGACGAGGCGGTTCGGCTGATGCGGGCGCTGTGGACGGAACAGCCCGCCTCGTTCGAAGGGCGCTTCTACCGGCTGGATGAAGCGGGGTACAAGTCGCAGCCGGCGCCGGGGCGCCCGCCGCTCCTGATCGGCGGGGCGGGAGAGCGGCGCACGCTGCGGATCGCGGCCGAGCACGCGGACGAATGGAACTGCGTGACGGTGACGGAACCGGAGGGATACGCGCACAAGGTGCAGGTGCTGGAGCGGCACTGCGAGGACGTGGGCCGCGACCCGGCGACGATCGCGCGGTCGATGATGGTGTTCCCGATCGCCGGTCCGAACGAGCGCACGATCAGCGCCATCGCGTCCAAGACGATGGCGCACTTCAGCCTGGACCCGGAGGCGTCGCCACGGGTGATGATCGAGCGGATGGAGGGCAAGGGCATCCTCAGCGGCACGACGGACGAGGTCGTCGAGAAGCTGGGGAAGCTGGCTGAGTTGGGGCTGGAGGAGATGGTCCTGCAGCACATCGACTTCGACTCGGACGAGGGACCGGAGTACTTCGCCTCCGAGATCGCGCCGCAGGTGGCGGACCTCTAGGGGTCCGCCGGCTCGTAGGTGACGCCGATCCTGGCGAGCTCCTCGACCAGCACTTCTTCCACGATGAGGCCAGCGCCCATGGAGCGGACGATGCCGTCGGCATCGATGAAGAAGGTGGTTGGCATTCCCTGAATGCGGTAGTGCACGGCGATCTCGCCCTCGGTGTCGAGCAGGGCTGGGTACTTCGCTACGAAGACATCGAGGAGCCCGGCCGCCTGGGCCGCGTCCTCCTGCAGGTTCACGCCAAGGAACACGACCTCGCCGTCAAGCGCCTCGTACGCCTTCTGGAAGTCGGGGATCTCCCGCTTGCAGGGGCCGCACCAGCTCGCATACCAGTTCAGGACGACGGGCGTACCGCGGAAGTCGGAGAGGCGCACGATGCGCTCGGGGTCGCGCGCGTTCGCGAGGGCGAAGTCGGGGGCGAGCTTGCCAACCACCGGAGCGTGGTCGTCGATGACGCCCACGTCGAGACCGACGGTTCCCAGCAGCTCCGGTCGATCGAGCGCGAGGGGCGCGGGCTCTTGCTCGTCGTCGCCACCGAAGGCGAAGAGCCAGACCGCCAGCACGGCGACCGCGACCACGACGATCCCGAGCACGGCATAGCCGCCGTACCGCCGCATGGGCTCCGGGGACTCGCCTTCAGTCATCGGTTACCTCGCCGTCCCTATGGTGTCACTGCCGCGCGTCTGGCGCGAAGGGGGACGGCAAGGCGGTGTAAGACCGCAGCTCACGGAGGGGTCTCGTTGGGTGCGGGTTCCTCCCGTGGCGGCTCGTCGTCGCGGTGAAAGACGAGGCTGCGGAGGGCGCGCACGACAAGCTCGCGTGCGGTGAGTCGGGGCAGGCCCGGCGGGCGGTCGAATTCGCCGTGGGAGACGCGTGGGTAGGTGGCGGAGACCTCCGCGCCAAGCAGGAGCGTGTTCGCGCTGAGGAAGACGAGGAAGAGGAAGGCGGCCACGGCGCCGAGCGAGCCGAAGATGAGGTCGTAGCGGCCGAAGTGCTCGAGGAAAATGCCGAACGCCAGCTTGACCGTCTCGAAGAGCACGGCCGCCAGGAGGGCGCCCGGCCAGACGTGGTCGAGACGCACATGCCGGGCGGGAATGAGCCAGTAGAGGAGTGTGAACGCGACGAACGACACGGCGGCGGGGACGATGAAGGCGGCGATAGCCCAGCCGAAGCCGAGGGCCTGGGCGAGGTCTCCGAGCACGACCGTGTCGTCGATGCCCTCGCGGGCGACGCGGAGGGTCGTCGTCGCCCCGAGGGAGGCGAGGAAGATGATGCCGAGCAGGGCCATCATGCCGAAGTCGACGAGCTTCTGGCGGATAAAGGGGCGCCGTCCAGACAGGTCGAAGGCGATATCGAGGGAGCGGCGGATGACGCCGAACATGGCGCTCGCGGTCCAGGCCAGCACCGCCAGACCGAGGAGGCCGAGAACGCTGCTGGAGGCGCCCGTGATCTCCTGGACAGCGTCCTCGACGTTCCCGGCTCCCTCCGCATCGACGGGCAGGAGGCCAGTGAGCTCCTCGACGAGCCGGCGCTCGATGTCGCCGTCCTGGAGGATGAGTCCGAGGATGCCGATGGAGACGATGACGAGGGGAAAGAGGGAGAAGAGGACGTAGTAGGAGATGGCGGCGGCCATCTGCGGGCAGTTGTCATCGAGGAACCCGAAGACGGAGTGCTTGAGCAGCAGCCACAGGCGCCGGGGGGGCAGCATCGACTTCCACTGTAGGCGGGGGGAGAAGCGCGGGCCAACGCGTCCGGTGCTACAGTGAAGCTCCGACAACGAGGCGCGAGGCGACACGGTGACGTCCGTCAAGTCCGAGATTATCTTCGAAGTCAGCCAGGACGAAGTCGATGGCGGGTACTCGGCCAGCGCTGTGGGCTACGGCATCCACACGCAGGGGGAAACGCTCGAAGAGGTGCGCGCGAACGTCCGCGACGCCGTGGAGTGTTACTTCGATGAGACGATGGAGCGCCCCGGGCTGATCCGCCTGCACTACGTGCGCGACGAAGTCCTCGCGCTGTGAAGCTCCCGCGTGACCTGCGCGGGACAGATCTCGAGAAGGCACTGCGGCGACTCGGCTACGAGGCGACTCGGCAAAGCGGCTCACACCTTCGGGTCACGACCCAGGTCAATGGCGAGCACCATGAGGTAATCCCTCGACACGACCCCATCAAGGTCAAGACCTTGTCGAGCATTCTCAAGAGCGTTGCATCCCACCACGGTCTGACAGTGGAAGAGCTGATGCGAGAGATCCGCCTCCGATAGACCCTAGCTGCGCTGGGGGAGAAGGGAGGCCGGGTAGCGGGTGCCGACCTGGCCGCTGGCAATCAGGGCGTCGAGCTCCGTCCGGGTGTAGCCGAGGAGGTCGAGGTAGGCCCACTCGTTGTGTTCGCCGAGGGCGGGGGCGGGGAGGCGGATAGCATTGGGGGTGTTCGCGAGCTTGAAGTTCAGGCCGGGGTAGCGATGGGTTCCCACGTTGGGCTGGTAGACCTCTTCGAAGAAGCCGCGAGCGTTCAGGTGGGGATCGGCCTGGGCGTCGAGACCGTCGAGGAGGGGGGCGGCGCAGACGTCCCGGGCCTGGAGGGCGTGGAAGAGCTCGTGCTTGTCGCGCACGCAGGTGAGCGCGCCAACGGCCTCATCGAGGGCGGTGCGGTTCTGGCGGCGGGCCTCGGCGGTCGCGAAGCGGGGATCGGCAGGGAGGGAGTCATCGCCGAGGACGCGGCAGAGGGCGCCAAACTCCTCGTCGGTGGCGACATCGATGGCGATCCACTCGTCCTCGCCACGGGTGGGGTAGGCGTCGTGAGGAGCGTTCCAGGGATGGGTGTTGCCGAGGGCGCTGGCGATGCGTCCGTTCATGGCGTAGTCGATGAGGAACTGGCCGAGGATCGGAAGGAAGGACTCGGCGAGGGCCATCTCGATTTGCTGGCCTTCACCCGTGCGCTGGCGGTGGCGGAGGGCCATGACGACGGCAAGGGCGCCGTGCGCCCCGGCGATGGCGTCGGACGCGAGCGCGTCGCCTGTAAGCTCGGGCTCGCTATCCGGGTAGCCACGCAGGAGCGTGTGGCCGACGGTAGCCTCGGCGTGCATACCGAAGCCCCGGTAGTCGCGGTAGGGGCCGCTCAGGCCGAAGGCGGGCATGCGCAGCATGACGATGCCGGGATTGATCTCGCGGAAGGCCTCGTAGCTGATGCCGGCACGGGCCATCGTCTCGGGCACGTTGTTCTCGATGAAGACGTCGCAGCGGGATACGAGACGGTTGATGGTCTCGCGACCCTCGGGGGCCATGATGTCGCAGGTCATCGAGCGCTTGTTGCGGGCGCCGACGTTGAAGCCGGGGCTACGGTTCCAGGGGTCGTCGCGGGGATCGAATTCGGGGTAGGCGCTGAGAGGCTGTCCCTGTTCTGCTACCCGCTGGGACTGCTCCTTGGTGAGAGATCCTTCGGCGCCTCGGGTGGCGGGCTGGATGCGGTTGACGGGCTCGACACGAACGACCTCGGCGCCCCAGTCGGCAAGGAGCTGGCTGACGTGCGTGCCGGCCCACACGACCGTGACCTCGGCGACACGGATCCCTTCGAGGGGGAGGCGACCGGGGGGCAGGGGACGTGCAAGCGGCGCCGACGCCGGGAGGGGCGCGAACGGTTCATCACCATCGTGCTCGCCAAGGACCGGAGCGGGGCGGGCGGGTGGACGGGGGGTAGCGGACATGACGAAGG
>VXLW01000080.1 GCA_009841435.1 Dehalococcoidia bacterium
GTCGGGGACGAGGGGGGAGGGCGGTTGCTGGGGGTCGACGAATACGACGTGCTCGCCGGTCCAGAGCGACTCGAAGTTGGCGGCTTCGGCTGTGCGGGCAACGCGGAGCATGGCCTCGCGGTCGGCGAGGACGCCCAGGTTGATGCCGTAGAGCCCGACCTTCATCGCCAGCCTCCCGTGGGTGTGCGTCGCGCGGATGATACTCGCCCGACGTTCGCGGACCGGTAGACTCGCGACGACGAACAGCCACACCAGGAGGCCCCATGCCGGACCGTGAACCCCTCGACGTGCTCGATGCGATCCACACGACGCGCGCGCAGCGATTCCTGAAGCCAAACCCCATCCCGGAGGACGTGCTCTGGGAGATCCTCGACGCCGCCATCCGTGGGCCTACGGGCGGCAACCAGCAGGGCTGGGGGTGGGTCGTGGTTCGCGACCAGGCGACGAAGGATGCGATTGCGAGGGTCTACTCGGAGCGACTCCTGTCCGCCTACGGCTACGACCGGGTGAGCGACGAGGAACTTGGGACGGCGCGCATCACGCGCGGCGGCATCGAGCAGGGCGAGATCGGCATCGACGCGCGCAACCGCCGGGGCGTGGTCCACCTGGCGGAGCATTTCGCGGAGGTGCCGGTGATCGTGGCGCCCGTCATGAGGACAGCAGCTCGCATGGACGACAGCACGCGGCGCTCGGGGGCGGGTCTTGGCGGCTCTATCTACGGCGCCGTGCAGAACCTGATGCTGGCGGCGCGGGCATTCGACATCGGCACCGTGATGACGTGGACCTTCGACGACAGCTCGGGCATCGGCGAGTTGCTTGGGCTGCCGGAGAACGCGTTCGTCATGGCCCTGATCCCGCTGGGCTACCTGGAGAAGGGGCGGTTCTCGCAGGCGCGGCGGAGGCCGCTGGGCGAGGTGGTGCACTGGGACCGCTGGGGCGAGCAGCAAGACGCTCCGGAGTCAGGCCGCTAAACGCGCTCGACGATATCGGGGAGCACGGTCCCGATGCCGTCCCGCAGGATGGCCGCCGCGGCCGGGTCGTAGGGGGTCTCCTGCGCGTTCAGGATGACGAGGCGGGCCCCACACTGGAGCGCGATCTCGGGGAGCGCGGCGACCGGATAGACCGTGAGCGAGGTGCCGATCGCGAGGAAGAGGTCGCAGTTGGCGGCGGCAAGCTGGGACCTCTCGAGGTCCTCGGCGATGAGCGCCTGGCCAAAGGAGATCGTGGCCGACTTGAGCAGGCCGCCGCACTGCTCGCAGTGCGGGTCCTCATCGCCGTTCCGCACGCGTTCCAGCACGACTTCGATGGGGCCGCGATCGGCGCAGCCGAGGCAGGCGTAGTCGCGCACGGTGCCGTGAATCTCGACAATCCGTTCAGGCGACGTGCCGGCGGCGTGGTGGAGCCCGTCGATGTTCTGCGTGACGAGGGTGTCGAGCTTCCCCTTCCCCTCCAGCGCGGTGAGGGCGTAGTGACCGGCGTTCGGCTCGGCGTTGTGCATGGGGCTGTCGGCGCGATTGGCCCAGGAACGGACCCGGTGGTCGCGGTCGGCGATGTAGTGCTGGATGGTGGCGGTGCGCTCGGCGGCGGGGTTCTTCGTCCAGACGCCGTCAGGGCCGCGGAAGTCGGGGATTCCAGACTCGGTCGAGATGCCGGCGCCCGTCAGGATGGCCACCGAGCGGGCGTCCCGCAGCCACGAGGCGACGGCTTCGATGTCGGTCTCGCTCATGGCGCGAGCCTACCCGAATCTGGCGCCTCCGGGCATCGCACCGTACGCTGAGAACCGGCGCCTGAAGGGCGCCCTCCGAGTCGATGAGCGCCACCCGCAACCTCGCCTTCATCACCTGCGCCGCCACGCTGATCCTGATCGGGGTCGGGGTGTACGTGCGCGCGACGGGGTCGGGGCTGGGCTGCCCCGACTGGCCAACCTGCCACGGCGGCATCGTGCCGCCACACGAGCAGGAGGCGCTGATCGAGTCCACGCACCGCTTTGTTGCGGCTTTCGTCGGGATCCTCGTGATCGCGACTGCGGTCTTGGCCTGGCGGCACTTCCGGGGAGTGCCGGCGGTACTCTGGCCGGCGATCGCGGCCGTGCCGCTAGTCGGCATCCAGGGCGTCATCGGCGCGATCACGGTCTGGGAAGAGCTTCCCGCCGAGATCGTGGCGACCCACCTGCTGCTGGCGATGGCAATCCTGACGGTGATGGCGGCGACAGCGCTCGCGATGTTCAACGAGGTCCGCGGCGGCATCCCTCCGGCCCAGAGCGCCGCCGCCTGGCGTGTCGGGCAGCGGGCGATCGTCGCCCTCGTGCTGTTCGCGGCGGTGGTGTGGATGGGTGGCTACCTGGGGGAGAGCGGCGGCTCGACCGCCTGCGAAGGCTGGCCACTCTGCAGCGGCGGCGTCTTCCCCGGAGCCGACGACCAGCAGATCACGCACATGGTGCATCGCTACCTGGCGGCACTGCTGCTTGTCCCGCTTGCCTGGCTGGTAGTCGCGGCCTGGCAGGAGCGGAGAGCGCTGCGCTGGGGGATGCACGTGGGGCGAACGGTGGCAGTTGTCTATGCGGCCCAGGTGGCGATCGGGGCGCTCAACGTGCTGTACACCTTCCCCGACGCGCTCACCGTAACGCATACCGTGCTAGCCTCCCTGCTGTGGCTCGCCCTGTCGGCAGCAGCGCTCCTCGGATACTCCGCTCAGGCGGTGTCGCGCGACAGCGTTTCGCCGACCCCGACGGAGGCGCCGGCATGACGGCGCTGGCGGTGGCGCTGCGGGAGTCGAGCCGGGCGTCGGCGACCATTCGCAGCTATGTGGCCATCACGAAGCCGCGCATCATCCTGCTGCTGCTGGCGACGACGGTCCCGGCAATGGTGGTGGCGGAGGGCGGCTGGCCCTCAACGGCCCTCGTGATCGCGACGCTCGTGGGCGGGGCAGCCTCAGCGGCGGGGGCAAACGCAGTCAACTGCTGGTACGACCGCGACATCGATGCACTCATGAGCCGGACGCAGTCCAGGCCGCTCGTGCGGGGGGAGATTCCTCCGCTCAACGCATTCCTCTTCGGGCTCGCGCTGGCCGTGGGCGCATTCGCCTTCCTCTGGGCGACGACCAACCTGTTGGCGGCCGTGCTGGCGTGGGCGGCATTCCTCTTCTACGTGTTCATCTACACGGTGTGGCTGAAGCGGCGGTCCTCGCAGAACATCGTCATTGGGGGAGCGGCGGGGGCCTTCCCGCCGATGGTGGGCTGGGCGGCGGTGACCGGGGAGCTCGCCTGGGCGCCCGTGATCATGTTCGCCATCATTTTCTTCTGGACACCGCCGCACTTCTGGGCGCTGGCCCTGCGGATCGCCCCCGACTACCGCGATGCGAGCGTACCCATGCTCCCGGTGCAGGCCGGCGAGGTTACGACCCGGCGGCAGATACTCGCCTATTCGATCGTGCTCCTGCCGCTCACACTCTCGCTGTTGCTGACCGGCACGGTCGGCTGGCTTTACGGCGCGGTCGCGGGAGCGGCTGGTCTGGGGTTCGTCGCGATCGCGTTCGGGCTCTGGCGATGGCCGGAACGGGTGCCCTCGATGCGGCTTTATACGTATTCTCTGGCATATCTTGCGGCGATCTTTATCGTTATGGCCATAGACGTGGCCATCCTCGGGTAACCTACGCACACCGGCGGCAAAACTCACGCAGGAGTCGACCACCCCCATGAAAAGAATGAAGCCCTTGATCATCGCTGCGCTGGTGGCGTCGTTCGCCCTGTCCACCGTGTTGGGCACCTCCGCACAGGGTCCGCCGGACCTCCCCGTGATATTCGAGGGGACGGTGTCAGATCTCGATGGCGATGTCGCTGCCGGCCTCCCGGTCGAGTCCTACATCGGCGATGGCGCGGTGAATTGCAACAACAACCCCACGGAGACCTTCGAGCGCGATGGCCAGACCAGGTACTGGGTGAAAGTTGCCTCAAGCGGTCAGACGGCCGGCTGCGGCGTTGAGGGCGCTACCGTGCGGTTCAAGATCGGTGACCGATGGGCGACGCAGACAGGCACCTGGACCGGATTGAGGAGCACGCTGAACCTGACGCTCGCGCCAGAGGGTCCGGAGACCGTGACGATCAGCGTGGCCGTGTGGCGGCGCAACGTCGACCCCGTCGGCGCGCTCGCCATCAGCACGCTCGCTCCGGGCGGTACCTGGCAGACGAGCGACTGGCCTCTCGACATGTCCGACGTGAGTAGGTCGGGCAGGTGGAATCGCAGCGAAATCACCGAAGTCGAGGTCGAACTCGCGGGCGGCTCCACCGTCACCATCGACGTTGCGGTGTGGCAGCGCAGGGTAGACCCGGTTGGCGCGCTCGCTGTCAGCACGCTCGCGCCGGGCGGCACCTGGCAAACGAGCGACTGGCCTCTCGACATGTCTGACAGGAGTAGGTCGGGCAGGTGGAATCGCAGCGAAATCGTCGAAGTCGAGGTTGAACTGGAGTAAGCGTGACCACCTCGCGCCCAGACGCCTAGCACAAGGGAGCCAGGGCAATTGCCCTGGCTCCTTCATTTCCGCCCCCAACGCACGCAAGACAGCCTGTTGCAAACGGTCCCCCGCGTGACACACTCGGGGGAAGGAGCCGCCTCTCGATGTCACCGAACCAGCACGTGGATGTCGCGATCGTGGGTGGGGGGGTGATCGGGGCGGCGATCGCGTACTTTCTCGCACAGCGGGGCCTGCATCCACTTGTCATCGAGGGTACCGAGGTTGCCTACGGCGCGAGCGGAAAGTCGGCGGGGCTCTTGTCGCCGGGCCTGCCCCACGACGACGACAGGACCGGCGTTCTGCCTCCTCTGATCGCGAGGAGCGTGGCGCTCCACCGAACCGTCGCAGAGCTGCTCGACGGCTCCGCAACCTACGACTACACGCCGTACACGACATGCCTCATCGCGCAGGACGAGGACGAGGCGGCCGACTTGCTCGCTCGCGCCGAGCACCTGAGCGCTGAACCGATCCCGCTCGAGGAGTTCGAGGAGCGTTGCCCGTGGATCGACCAGCGCGTCGCAGGGGGCCTCGCGCAGCCCACGGCACAGATCGACTCGGCCAAGTTCACCAACCGACTGCTGGAGAGCGCGCAGAGCATGGGAGCCTCGCTGCGCATGGGGCGGGCGGTGGGGCTTGTGGGCGGCGAGGACTACGTGGACGGCGTGGAGCTTGAGGACGGGGTCGTCACGGCCGACGCCACGGTGATCGCCCTGGGCCCGTGGTCGGTGCGGGCCGCAGCGTGGCTCGACCTGCCCATACCGGTACGTCCCCTCAAGGGGCAGATCGTGCACCTGGAGCCCGCAGTCGAGCCCCCACCGGGAGGCTTCTCGGACATGCACGGGCACTACGTCGTGACCCGCCCGACAGGCCTGGTGCACATCGGCGCAACGGAGGAAGAGGAGGGTTTCGACACGGAGCCGACAGAGGCCGCGCGCGACTACGTGCTGGCGACGCTGGCCCGGTTTACGTCCAGGCTCGAAGGGATGCGGGTGGTCAACCAGACGGCCTGCCTGCGCCCGGTGTCGGGCGACGGTCTGCCGATCATCGGCGCCGCGCCCGGTCGGGAAGGGGCGTACGTGGCCACGGGGCACGGGCGCAAGGGCGTCATTCTCTCGCTCGCCACCGGCGAAGCCATGGCGGAGCTGATCACCGACGGGCGCAGCAGCGAGGTCGACCTGGCGCCGTTCGACCCGGCCCGGTTCGGAGGGGACCAATAGCGGAGCGCGCGAATCTCAGCTGGGCGAGCGTGCTCGCGTGGCGCATGCAGCGGCAGCACCTCGTCTCCAGGCGCCCGCGTGATGAGCTGCTCAGGGTGGTGGGGGCAGTGGGTGGGCTGCAGGCGCAGATGGCCTCCAGCGCCGAGCTAGCGGCATGGGCCAGGGTCGACGGGGTTCGCCCGGGCGAACTCGACTTGGAGCTGTGGGAGCGCCGCAGCCTCGTGAAGACGTGGGCGATGCGGGGCACGCTCCACTTGCTGCCGGCGGCCGAGTACGGCCTCTGGCAGGCGGCGCTCGACACCTACGATCACTACCTGAAGAGCGCCTGGCTGCGAGGTTTCAAGATCACCGCCGAGGAGCGCGACCGTCTGCTCGACACGGTACGGGAGGTGCTTGGCGGGAAGGCGCTGACTCGCGACGAGCTGGCTGAGGCGGTGGCGGAGGCATCGGGTTCGCAGGCGCTCGGGGAGAAGCTATCGGACAGCTGGGGCGCATACCTGAAGCCCGCCTCGTTCCAGGGGAGCCTCTGCTTTGGCCCCAACCGCGGGCGGAACGTGACCTTTGTCAGTCCGGCGGCGTGGATCGGGGCGCAGCCCGGTCCCCCACCGGAGGAGGCGCTGGCGGAGGTGACGCGCCGCTACCTGGGCGCGTATGGACCGGCGACCGCCGCCGAATACTCGCGCTGGTGGGGTCCGCGCCGTCCGACACAGGCGACGCGCTCCTTTCGCGCGCTCGGGGACGAGGCGGTCGAGGTCGACATCGAAGGCGAGCCGCACTGGGCGCTCGCCACGCAGGTTACGGAGATGGCAGGCACAGCCCCGTCGGGCGCGGTGCGGCTCCTGCCCGGCTTTGATCCCTACGTCATCGGCTCCGCGCGGGACGTCCCGGCTATCTTGTCGCCGGAGCACAAGGCGCGGGTTCACCGGCCGCAGGGCTGGATCTCGCCGGTCCTGCTGGTCGACGGGCGTATCGAGGGGGTGTGGTCGTACGAACGCGCACGGGGACAGCTCTCGCTGACGGTCGAGCCTTTCGGAGAGCTCGCGTCGGGGGTGCGGGAGGCGGCTGGGGCGGAGGCGAAGCGGCTCGCCGCCTTCTTCGGCGACGAACTCGCACTGGAGTGGGGGTAGGGGCCGTCTAGCTCTCGCCGTCCTCGGGCTTCACGATGCCGCGGGTCCAGAACGGGTCGAGCGCCTTCAGGACCTCGCGTTCCTGGTCGCCGGACATGCGCTCCGGGTCGGCCTCTTCGCCGCGCTTCTCCTTGCCGGGCAGGACGGGAGCGGCGCCGGTGTCCTCCGGCCCCCAGCGCACCTTCGCCGCCTCACGGGCGAGTCGTGCAAGCTCCTTGACGGAATCAGGTTCGGCCACGGCCTTCCTCGCGTGTTACTTCGCCTTCTCGAAGTTGAGGTGGAGGTCCCACAAGCCCAGCATGATGCCGGGCTGGTGGCGGAAGTCGTTCTTTCCAGGGGTGAAGGAGATGCCGTCGAGGCGCTCGAAGAGGCGCTCCCAGGCGATGTTCTGCTCGAGGCGTGAGATTCCCGCCCCGGGGCAGACGCGGATGCCCTGCGAGAACGTCATGTGGCGGCCCGTGTTTGGCCGCGAGAGGTCGACATCGGCCGGACAGGGGTACTCCTCGGGGTCGTGGTTCGCGGCGCCGTAGCGGAGGTGGAGGATGGAGCCCTTCGGGATCGTGACGCCCCGGAGCTCGACGTCCCTCGCGGTCATGCGGGTGGAGAGTCCCTGGGTGGGGGCCTGGATGCGCATGCCCTCCTCCACGAAGAAGCGGATCTTCGAGCGGTCTGCCTTGAGCGTGTCCCACAGTTCGGGATCGCGACCGAGGAGCTCGGCCTCGGCGGCGATGGCGTACTGGGTCGTCTCCAGGCCGCCGATGTGCATGCCGAAGACCACGCCAACGACCTCGGAGTCGGTGAGCTTGCGGCCCATGTACTCCACCTGCGTGAGGAAGGACGTCATGTCGTCCTTGGGGTCCTGCCGCTTCTTCGTGACGTGGCTCTGGACGTACTGCATGAAGTCGCCGAGGTCGCGGGCGTTGTCCGCCTCTTCCTCGTCGCTCATCAGGTTGCGGTGGCCCTTGCCGTAGACGAAGCGGCGAACCTGCGCCTGGCCCCAGATGCGGAGCTGGGGCATGTCCTCGAAGGGGAAGCCGAGGATGGTGGTCATCACCATCTGCGGGAGGGGGGCGGCGAACTCCTCGACGAAGTCGATCTCGGCGGGCTCGCGGTCGATCCAATTGTCGATGAGCTCGTCGACGAAGCGCGTGACCATGGGGCGGTGGCGGGGAGCGCCGGTCGCGCCGACCCAGGGGTCGGTGAGCTGGATGCGGTGCTGCTTGTGCAGCTCCATGTTGGGGCGGAGGGTGTTGCGCGCCATCGCGTCGAGGAGGACGGAGTGGTCGTCTTCTTCCTCGACCTCAAGGCCCGCTCCACCGTAGGAGGGCTGGGGGAAGGTGTACGGATCGCGAATGATCATCGCGATGTCGTCGTACTTGGTGATGATGAAGCCGTCGGTGCCGGGGGTCGTGCCCTCGCCGGGGATGCGCATGACGGGCGCTTCCTCGTGGAGGATCTTGTAGGAGTCGAACCAGTGCTCCTGCTGGCCGGCCTTGAAGAGGTCGACCTCCTCCAGATTCACCGGACACTCGGCGACGGCATCGATCATGTCCTGGTACATCGTCTCGGTCATGGGGTTCTCCCGTGCTTTCGAGTGGCCGCACACTCCGCCCAGCGGGCGCGGCTCCGCGTCACGCGGCTAAGCATACCGCGCGTGGCGGCGTTGGGGGACTGGTTTCAACCACTACGCGGCGACGACTGCCACCGCATCGACCTCCAGCAGGAAGTCCGGCTGGAAGAGGCCAGAGACGTAGAGGAGGCTGATCGTTGGCGGGGTTGCCGGCATTCCCCAGACGCGCTGGAAGGCTCCGTAGGCGGGGAACGCGGAGTGCGGCTCAACCAGGTAGATGGTGAGCTTCACGACATCGTCCAGCGTCGCCCTGGCAGCCGCGAGCGCAGCCTCGAGATTGCGGGCGACCTGCTCGGCCTGGGCGGCCACGTCGCCCTGCCCAACGACGTTCCCGTCCACATCGACGGCGTTCTGACCGCCCACATAGACGGTGCGATGGGGACCATCGACCGTGATGACCTGCGAGAACGCGGGATTGCGGTGGAGCGTCTCGGGATTGATCGGGGTGATGCTCATGGTCCTTCCCTTCTCGGTTGAGTCTCAGCCCGCTCGAAAAGGGGCCAAAAGGAGGCCCGGACGACGAAGGTCGCCCGGGCCGGAGTCGACTGGCGCCAGGGCTGGCTAGCTCACGCTGGCGGCGGGCTGCTGCTCGCCGCGAACGAGCTTGCCGGGGCGGGCGCCGGTGTCCTCGCCATCTCGCATGATGACCTCGCCGCTGACGATCGTGGCGACGAAGCCCTCCGCCTTCTGGATGAGGCGGCGGCCCTCGGCGGGGAGATCATGGGCGAGCTCGGGGGCGCGTAGCTGGAGGCGCTCCAGATCGATGACGTTGACGTCGCCCTTCATGCCGGGGCGCAGCACGCCACGGTCGTGGAGGCCATAGAGGCGGGCGGTATCGCTCGTCATCTTCTTGACGGCGAACTCGAGGGGCAGGCCCTCGCCACGGGAGCGGTCGCGGGCCCAGTGCGTGAGCATGAAGGTGGGCATGCTCGCGTCGCAGATAACGCCGCAGTGCGCACCCGCGTCGTCGAGGCCGAGGGCGGCGCGCGGGTGCGTCAGCATCTTGCGCACGACCTCGTAGTCGAACTCGGTGTAGTTGAGGGTCGGGGCGAAGAACATGCGCTTGCCCTCGTCCTCGAGCATCAAGTCGTAGAAAAGGTCGTAGGCGTCGCGGTCCTCGCGCTCGGCGGTGGCGGCGACGCTGTCCTCGCGGCGGGGCTCGTAGTCGAGCGGCTCTTCCATGGGGAAGACGCGGGCGAGGTCGATGAAGGCGATGTCCTGATGGGCGGCGCCCAGCTCCTCCATGAGCTTCGCCTTCACCTCAGGCTTGCTCATCTCGGCCGCGATCTCCTCGATGGGGGTGCGGCGGAGGTGGTGGGCATCGCCAGCGCCGAGCTTGTAGTGGCCGCTGATCTCCTGGAAGGTCGGCGCGTTCACCCAGGGGTGGTTCGTCTGGAGGCCAAGGAGGACGCCCGGCGCACGCGCCGTGACCTGCGGGTAGAGGTCGGCGCCCTCGGCGACGGCTTCCTCGGAGAGGTCGAACATGCGCTTCCAGTGGTCGGGCTCGGCGTCGAGCTGGACGAGGGCGAAGGTGATGGGGCGGCCGGTCGCGGCGGAGACCCGCCGCATCCAGGCGACCTCGAGGTCGGGGAGGTTCATGTCATCGCCGGTGACACCGGCGGGCGCCAGCTCGAAGACGCCGGTGCCGGCCTCGGCAAGGGCCTCGCCGAAGGCCATCATCTCGTCCTCTTCGGCGAAGGTGCCGGGGACATTCACGCCGTCGATGGCGCGGTGCGCGATCGTGCGGGAGGTTGAGACGCCAAGCGCGCCCGCCTCGAGACCCTCGCGCACGAGCTGCTTCATCTCGTGGATGTCCTCGGGGTTGGCAGGCTCGTTCATGGCGCCGCGCTCACCCATGACGTAGGCGCGGACGGCACCGTGCGGCACCTGCGTGCCGACGTCGAGGGCCTTGGGCAGGGTATCGAGATAGTCGAGGTACTCGGGGAAAGTCTCCCAGTTCCACTGCATGCCGGCGGAGAGGGCGGTGCCGGGGATGTCCTCGACGCCCTCCATGAGGCCGATCAGCCACTCGTGGCGGTTGGGGGCGGCGGGGGCGAAGCCGACGCCGCAGTTCCCCATGACGACGGTGGTGACGCCGTGCCAGCAGGAGGGCGTGAGCAGCGGGTCCCAGGTGATCTGGCCGTCGAAGTGGGTGTGGATATCGACGAAGCCCGGGGTAACTATCTGCCCCGTTGCGTCGACCGTCTCTCGGCCCTCGGCCTCGATGCGGCCGATGGCGGAGATCCTGCCGTCGTCGATGGCGATGTCGCCCTGGAACGGGGCCTCTCCCGTCCCGTCGACAATGGTGCCGTTGCGAATAACCAGATCGTGCACGTCGCGCCTCCCGGAGCGGGCGCAGCTGCGCTGACGCGTTGCGCGCCCTTGTAGGGATGACAGTACGGGATAGGGGCAGGCCCCACAAGGAGTCAGGGCCGGGGACGAGCGTTTCCGACCCTGGGCCTATAGTCCCCGGCCATGCCCCTCTTCTCCTCGGCTCGCGAGCGGCGCCTTTGGCTGTGGACGCTGGCCGTGGTGGCGGCGATCTTCGCCTCGCTGGGAGTGGGCGGTCAGTTGGCGGAGGTGCTCCGCGACCTCGATGCGCTGGAGGAGGCGCTCAGCGTCGGGCTGTTCCTCCTCGGCATGCTCCTCGTAGGGACGACTGCCGTCCTGCAGGGGGTCTGGGCCCGACCGGATCGCCTGGAGATCGCGGTCGCGGTGGGCATTGCGGCGGTGTACCTGCTGGTGTTCCTCCGTATCGCGGTGCTGGAAGAGCGCTCGCACCTGATCGAGTACGGCGTACTTGGGGTGTTCGTCTACGCGGCCCTCACGGAGCGGGCCGGCCAGGGCCGGCGGGTGCCAATGCCGGCGGTCGTCGCCATCCTGGCGACGTCGGCCGTGGGCCTGCTCGACGAGTGCCTGCAACTGGCCGTCCCCAGCCGCGTCTTCGACCCGTGGGATATCCTCTTCAACGTGCTCGCGGGGGCGCTGGCGGTGGGGGCGAGCGTCGCGCTGGCATGGGCACGGCGGCGGACGGGTGGCGGGGGCAAAGGCGCATGAGACCAGAATTACCCCACCCGCACGGCCTGGCGTTTCCGCCTTCCCGCTTTAGTCGGTAAGCTTCGCCGTCGGCCCTGCGGCAATGGCCGCGGGGCGTATCACCATGAACTCCAGGAGGGGTGTGATGAAGCTGGAAGGCAAGGTCGCGGCGGTTACCGGGGGGACCCGGGGCATCGGTCGGGGCATCGTGGAAGCGTTTATCGCCGAGGGCGCGAGCGTCGTCATGAACGGTCGCAGCGAGGAGAAGGGCGCGCGGGCGCTGGAGGAGATGGGAGCGGGCGACCAGGCCCACTTCATCGCCGGCGACGTGACGCAGGAGGCGACCATCTCGGGGCTCGTCGACGGCACAGTCGAGCGCTACGGGCGCATCGACATCCTCGTGAACAACGCGGGCGGCAGCTCCGGCTTCGCTCCCGTCGCCCAGATGGAGAACGAGGCGTGGGACCACACGATCACGTGGAACCTGTCGGCGACGTTCTGGGGGATCAAGCACGCCTTCCGCTACATGATTCCGCAGGAAAGCGGGCGCATCATCAACATCTCCTCGCTGGAGGGGAAGCACGGCAAGCCGGGCATCGCCGCCTACGTGGCCGCGAAGCACGCGATCAACGGGCTCACGAAGAGCTCGGCCCAGGAAGTGGGCACGACGGGCATCACCGTGAACGCTATCTGCCCGGGGCTGATCGAGACGGACATCGTGCGTGAGAGCGGGGCCGCCGCCGCCGCTTCCATGGGGCTGACCTACGACGAGATGGTCGAGCAGTTCTCCAGCGAGTCCTCGATCAAGCGCATGAACACCGTCGAGGAAGTCGGCGCCGTGGCCGTGCTGCTGGCGTCCGATGTCGGCTCGGGGATCACGGGCGCGCTCTGGTCGGTGGACGGCGGAACGGCCGCCTACTAGCCGACCACAAAGCACAGCACCGTCAGGAGGGACGCGACCATGAGCGACGAGCTTCACTGCAGCTGGGACAGCCACCACGACACCGTGCACGGGAACTACACGACGGCAAACGCCGCCGAGGTGCTCCCGGGCGTGACGAAGCCGCTGGCCGCCGATATCTGGCGGGAGTGGGATTATGTCTGGAACTACGGGGTCATGGAGACCTTCGGCACGACCGATCTGCTGGAGATCCCGAAGCCGCCCGTCGCAACAACGCTGCCGTTCATCGGGGGGCGCTTCGTCATCAACTTCGGGTTGAACATGGCGTTCACGGCGCTCTATTCGGTGGGCGAAGGAAGCGACTTCCTGAAGCAGTTCCTCGAGGGCGGCGAAGAGGAGTTCACGAGCGAGGCCCACGGGGACGAGGAGCGCGCCATCGCCGCGCGCGCGGCCATCACCGAGAAGTGGGAGAGCTCGGTGGAAATCCGCGACCGGAACCGCGAAATCTGCAAGAAGGCCTACCGGGACTCGCTCGATCGGGACTGGAGCGCGGCCAGCGAGGCCGAGCTCATCGAGGCGCTGGACGCCGGTACCGAGCTGGCTGGACGGATCTTCATGGCGCACTACTTCAACTCGGTGGGCGGCGGCGAGTACACGAGCGTGATCGGGGCGATCCTCGACGAGCACATCCCCGACCACCCGCCGGAGTGGGCGAACACGATCACGAGCGGGCTCACGGACGTCGAGAGCGCTCTCCCGGCGAAAGCGATCTGGGACCTGAGCCGCTTCATCGCCGCGCGACCCGCGCTCGCGACGGAGTTCGCGTCGCTAACCCCGGACGGGCTCCTGTCGAACCTCGCGAGTCCTCCCAACGAGGAATGGCAGGCGTTCGCGGCCGAGTACGCCGAGTTCATCAAGGAGCTCGGGTTCCGAGGCCAGAACGAGACGAACCCTTCCTACCGGACCTGGAACGAGGCGCCGAACTTTGTCCTGAGCAGCATCCAGGCCGACCTGAACGCGCCGCCCGAGCGCGACCCCCACGAGCTGGAGCGCAAGCAGGCGGCCGCGCGTGAGGAAGTCGAGCGCGAGATCGAGTCGAAGCTGCCGGCAGAGGTACTGGACGAGTACCGGCAGGCCCTGTACCACGCGCAGACGATGAACCGGGGCCGCGAGAGCAGCAAGGCGAACTGGGCGCGGGCCTGCCGTACGCAGCGGCCGCCGGTCGTCGAGCTTGCCAGGCGGCTCGTCGAGCGCGGCATCCTCGACGATGCCGAGGACGTCTGGTTCCTGCGGCTTCCGGAGCTGCAAGCCGCCGCCGAGGGCAACCTCGACGCCGCCGAGGCGAAGGCCAACGTCGCCAGCCGCAAGGACGAGTTCGCCCTGATGGAGCAGCACGAGCTGCCGGTCATGTTCGAGTGGCCGGTGGAGCTGATCCCGAAGGAGGCCGCCGCGCCGGTCACCTCCGCGAGCTACGAGGGGCTGGGCGTCAGCCCGGGCCAGGCGTCGGGCAAGGCGCGCGTCATCGAGAGCGCCGAAGCAGCCGTCAGCACCATGCTGGAGCCCGGCGAGATCCTGGTCGCGCCGGTGACGGACGCGGCCTGGACGCCGCTCTTCATCCCCGCGGCGGGCGTCGTGGTGGAGACGGGGGGCATCCTCAGTCACGCCGCCACGGTGGCGCGCGAGTTCGGCATTCCCGCCGTCGCCCAGATCCGCGGCATCACCTCGCTCATCCCGGACGGGGCCACGGTCACGATCGACGGCTCGACGGGCACGGTGACGGTCGAGCCCTAGCACCAACACGACAGGCGGCGCACCGAGAGGCGCGCCGCCTGCTGCTTGCCTCTCCCACACCCTCACCTTAGCGTGAGGGTGTGCGCCTCCCGCGCACGGGAGGCCCCTTGGCGCAGTCGACAGGCACGACGCGCGCCGGGTCCGCTCTCCGCTCCAATCCGGTTACCGCTCGCGTAGCCGCCTTGCCCACGTTCGCCTCTTTCGGGGAGCGCGACTTTCGCTGGTTCTACCTGGCCATGCTCGGCCAGATGGCGGGGATGAACATCCAGCTCGTGATGCGCGGGTACGTGGTGTTCGAAATCACGGGCTCGTTCGCAGCGCTGGGCGGCATCGCGCTCGCCTCCGCCCTGCCCATGCTCTTCCTCGGCGTCCTCGGCGGCGTGCTGGCGGACCGTGCGCCAAAGAAGGTCGTGCTCCAGGTGGGGCAGTTCGTCTCCGTCCTGACCGCCCTGGGGGTGGGCATCCTCATCCTGACAGACACCATCGTGCTGTGGCACCTGTTCGCCGCGGGGGCCCTGCAGGGAATCACGATGGCGCTGATGATGCCCTCACGGCAGGCGATGATCCCCGAGGTGGTGGGGCGCGACCTGCTGATGAATGCGGTCGCGCTCAACTCGGCGGGTATGAACCTGATGCGGGTGTTGGCGCCGGCGGCTGCGGGCTTCCTGACGGCTGCGGCCGGCGGGGGCGTCATCGGCGCCGGGCCCGTGTACATGGTCATGGCCGGCACGTACTTCTTCGCGATGGTGACCCTGGCGATGCTGCCTCGCCAGGAGGCCGCCTCGAGCGGGTCGGCTCGGGGCGGCCTGGGCGACCTGCGCGACGGGTTCGTCTACGTGCGCCACGATCCGACGATCCTGATCGTGCTGGCCGTGACGCTGCTGAGCGCCTTCCTGGCGATGCCCTACATCCAGCTCCTCCCAGGCTTCGTGAAGGACGTGCTCGACGGCGGGCCGGTGGAGTTGGGGTTGCTGACGGCAGTGAGCGGGGGCGGGGCGCTCTTCGGGGCGCTCGTGATCGCCTCGCTGCCGGAGCGCCGCCGGGGGCTGCTGCTGCTGCTGAGCGTCGTCGGGCTGGGCGCGTCGCTGATCCTGCTCGCGGGCTCGACGGCGTTCTGGTTCGCCGTCATCGCGATCGTGTTCGTGGGAATCGGCACGGCGGGACGGCAGGCGTTCAGCCAGATCCTGCTGCACTCCTACGTGGAAAACGAGTTCCGGGGTCGCGTGATGGCGCTGATGATGCTGCAGCCGGGGATGATGGCGCTGGGGGCGTTCGTCATCGGCGTGGTCGCGGAGCGGGCCGGCATCGACATCGCAATGGGGGCGCTGGCCATCGGCCTCGTGGGAATCGCGGCGTTCATCATGGTGGCGTCGCCGCGGCTGCGGCGGCTCGAGTAGGGAGCGGACCTACTCGATTTCGCCCCGCGCCCACTGGGCCGTGGCCTCGCGGCCGCTGATGTCCATGATCTCGACGCGCAGTGCCTGCTCGCTCTGGAGGTAGGCCCAGCTGTTCAGCCGTCCACCTGGGCCGATGCCGGCCGCCTCGATTGCCTGACCGAGCCCTTCGAGCCGCTCGATCTCAGCCTCGACGTCATCGACGTGGACACCGATGTGGTGGAGATGCGAGCCGGGCGTGAGGGCCCAGACCGAATCCGGGACGGCCTGCAGCACCTCGAGGAAAAGCGGCCCCTCCTGCGAGTAGACGACCGAGAGGTTGAGCGTGCGGTCGCCGCGCGAGTCGCGCACGGGAAGCTCGAGGTGACGGGGCGTGGTCCAGGAGACCCCGTAGACCTCGCCGACCTCTTCCATGCCGCGCTGCAGGTCGGAGGCCACGAAGGCGATGTGGTGGATGTCCTCGTAACGAATCACCGGTGACTCCCGCCAGCGTCCCTAGCCGCCACCGCCACCGCCGGCGACGGCGGAGACGATGAAGAGGATGACCTGGATGGCGATGAAGATGGCCAGGAGCTTCGACCACCAGGGGAGCCCCATGAAGAAGTCCCAGGCCGAGTCGGGGCGCTGGCCCGGAGGACGTTGCGGCCGCTGGGTCGGCCGCCCCATTGGGTCACGCTCGCGATCACGGTCGCGGTCGCCAAGGTTGGGGAGGTCGTCGAGGGGGGAAGGCGGCGGTTCGCGGCGCGAGATCGGGTCCTCGC
>VXLW01000055.1 GCA_009841435.1 Dehalococcoidia bacterium
GCCCCCCACCAACCAGCAGGACGTTCCCGCCGACGCCCCCGAGATCGCGAAGACCTACGACGAAATCCTGCGTGTCGCGGTGCCCGACTGGTGGGCCTCGCTCCGCTAGCGCCATGGACCTCGAACTGGAAGGCAAAGCCGCACTCGTAACCGGTGGCAGCAAGGGCATCGGCAAGGCGATCGCGCGCACCCTCGCGGAGGAGGGCGTCGATGTCGCCATTGCCGCTCGCACGAAGGAGACCCTCGACGCGACCGCCGCCGAGCTCGCGGCCGAGACCGGCCGCCGCATCGTCCCGATCGTCTGCGACACCGGTAGCACCCCCGCCGTCGACGCCATGGTCGCCAGCGCCGTAGAGCAGCTCGGGCGCCTCGACATCCTCGTGAATAACGCCGCCCGCCCCGGTGGCGGCGCCGGCGCCACTCCCACCCTCGAGAGCACGACCGACGCCAACTTCGAGGAGGAGATGAACACGAAGGTGCTCGGCTATCTGCGCTGCGCCCGCGCCGCCGCTCCCCACCTCAAGGCGAACGGCTGGGGCCGCATCATCAACATCAGCGGCATGGCAGCGCGCCAGTCGGGAACGGCCATCGGCAGCATGCGCAACGTCGCCGTCGCCGCTCTCACCAAGAATCTGGCGGACGAGCTCGGGCCACACGGCGTCAACGTCACCGTCGTCCACCCCGGCCTCACCTGGACGGAGCGCATGCCCGACCTCATGGCCCACCGCGCCTCCGAGCAGGGCATCTCCGTCGAGGAGGCCACGGAACGAGCCGCCCAGGGCAACTCCGTCCGCCGCATCATCGATGCGTCCGACATCGCCAGCGTCGTGGCCTTCCTCGCCTCGCCGAAGTCAGTCGCCATCCACGGCGACACGATCGCCGCCGGCGGCGGCGTCGGGCGCGCCATCCACTACTGAGCCGGAACGAGGGGCCGCAGGCCGGCTACTCGTCCTCCACCGTGATCGCTTCGACGGGACACACCTCCGAGGCCTGCACGGCCTCGATCTCCATGTCCTCGCCCTCAAGCGGGTCCATCTGGATGACGGGGAAGCCCTCGCTGTCGACCTGGAAGAGCGCCGGATGGTTGTAGTAGCACTCCCCGCTCTTCGTGCACTTCTTCAAATCGACCTTGACTCGCATCGTTTCCCCCGTCCTTGGTTGGCCTTTAGTTGACGTCGAACTGGATCCAGAGCTCTTCCGGCGCCCGGAAGCCCCCTGAGCCCATCACCGGCGACGTGATGCCCGGGTGGTCGGCGAACTTGGGCCGCGGGTTCTTCATCGCCTCCGAGAGCCGCGTGCAGGCGATGATCGCCTCCTGGCGCGCCATCGCGTAGCCCATGCAGAAGTGCTGGCCCATGCCGAAACCGAGGTGCCCGTGCTTGCCGTCCGGGTACCTGCCCGAGCGCAGCTCGCGCCCCATGTGCAGGTCGTCGCGGAAGATGTCGTAGGTGTCCGGGTCCTTGAACGCGCGTTCGTCCCGGTTCCCCGCCGCCAGGTACATGATGATGTTGGCCCGCTCGGGGATCACCTCGCCGTGGATCTTGATCTCGTGCGTCGTGCGCCGCCCCTGCGTGTGGACCACCGGGTCGTAGCGCATCATCTCCGTGAAGACGTTGGTCCAGAGCTCCCCGTCCTTCTTCACTTCCTCGAACTGATCCGGACGTGTGTAAAGCATGTGGTACCACATGTTCGCGATCGCCTTATCGGTCGTGTCGCCCCCCGCTGCCAGCAAGAGGGCGATAAACCCCTTGATCTCGTCCGCGTTCATGCGCTGCCCGCGGAACTCCGCGTGCACGATGCGCGAGATCAGATCCTCGCCGGGTGCGTCCTCGGCGCGCAGGATGAGCGGGTCCAGGTACTCCCACATCTCGTTCCGCGCCTGCATCCCCCTGGCGAAGTGCTCGCCGCCGAACCCAAGCCCCTCGATCAGGTGCTGGTACCAGCGCACGAACATGTCCTCATCCTCGCGCGGCAACCCGAGCATGTTGGAGATGACCCGGATCGGGAACTGGTTCGTGAACTGGCTGACCAGCTCGACCTCGCCCGTGTCCGAGAAGCCCTTCGCGATGTCGTCCGCCGACTTCGCCCAGATCTGCCCCATCAGCTCGCGCGCGATCTGCTCGATGAACGGCAGGAACGCGGAGAGCCGGTTCCCCACGAACTGGTCGGCGACGACGTTCCGCAGGAAACGGTGCTCGTCGCTGTTCCCGTACTCAAGGATGTTCGGACCGAACACGTGCTTCTTCCCGAACTCGTAGTCCCCCTTCGGGTCGTACGACGCCCGGTCGAAGTCGTCGTTGTTCTGGAAGATCGCGACGATGTCGTCGTACCGGCTGGCCACCCAGTTGTTGTGGAAGAGGTCCTGGTAGATGGGGTGGTGGTCGCGCAGCCGCTTGTAGAGCGGGAACGGGTCCTTCCGGAACTCCGGACCGTCGAACTCCTGCGGCTCGATCGCGAGGGCCAACTGCGCCCTGATGGCGTCGGCCATCGCGGTGGATTCGTCGGTTGCCGTCATCGGCTCCCTCCTGTCGGTGCGTGCGTGTGCGTAGCCTAAGACATCGCGCACCGACAGGCGCTTCGCGAACCCCCTAGTTCACGTCGAACTGGATCCAGAGCTCCTTCGGCGCGCGGAAGCCACCCGAGCCGATGTTCGGCGACGTGATCCCCTCGTGCGTCGGGAACTTGGGCCGCGGGTTCTTCATCGCCTCCGCCAGCCGCGTACAGGCGATGATCGCCTCCTGCCGCGCCATCGCGTAGCCCATGCAGAAGTGCTGCCCCATGCCGAAGCCGAGGTGGCCGTGCTTGCCGTCCGGGTAGCGCCCCGAACGCAGCTCGCGGCCCATGTGCAGGTCGTCCCGCAGCATGTCGTACGTGTCCGGATCCTTGAACACGCGCTCGTCCCGGTTGCCTGCCCCCAGCATCAGCGAGACCACCGCCCGCTCCGGGATGACCTCGCCGTGGATCTTGATCTCCCGTGTGGTGTGCCGGGCCTGGCCGTGCACCACCGGGTCGTACCGCATCATCTCCGTGAACACGTTCGTCCAGAGGCTGGGGTCGCGCTGAACCTCGTTCTCGAACTGGTCCGGGCGCGTGTACAGCATGTGGTACCACATGTTCGCGATCGCTTTGTCCGTCGTGTCTCCGCCGGCCGCCAGCAGGAGCGCGATGAACCCTTTGATCTCGTCCACGTTCATGCGCTGCCCGCGGAACTCCGCGTGCACGATGCGCGAGATCAGGTCCTCGCCGGGGTTGTCCTCCGCCCGCCGGATGAGCGGGTCGAGGTAGTCCCACATCTCGTTCCGCGCCTGCATCCCCTTGGCGAAGTACTCCCCGCCGAAGCCCAGCCCCACGATCAGGTGCTGGTACCAGCGCACGAACGTGTCCTCGTCTTCGCGCGGCAGCCCGAGCATGTTGGAGATGACCCGGATCGGGAACTGCGTCGTGAACTGGCTGACCAGTTCAACCTCGCCCGTGTCCGAGAAGCCCTTCGCGATGTCGTCCGTCGACTTCTCCCAGATCTTCCCCATCATCTCGCGTGCGATCTGCTCGATGAACGGGAGGAAACCGGCGAGCCGGTTCCCCACGAATTGGTCGGCCACGACGTTGCGCAGGAAGCGGTGCTCGTCGCTGTTGCCGTACTCGAGGATGTTCGGCCCGAACACCTGCTTCTTCCCGAACTCGTACTCCCCCTTCGGGTCGTACGCCGCCCGGTCGAAGTCGTCGTTGTTCTGGAAGACCGCCACGATGTCGTCGTAGCGGCTCACCACCCAGCGCTTGTGGAACAGGTCCTGGTAGATGGGGTGGTGGTCGCGCAGCCGCTTGTAGAGTGGGAACGGGTCGCGCTGGAACTCGGCGCTGTCGAACTCCTGCGGCTCGATCGCGAGCTTCAGTTGCTCCCGGATGGCATCGGCAAGCGCCGAGGACTCGTCTGTCGCCGTCATTCGCGTGTCTCCTTTGGGGGTGGCGCTAGGCCTCGGTTTCCCCGCTGCCCGCGCCCTCGTCGACTTCGTCCTCCGGGATGATGCCCCGCGTCCAGAACGGGTCGAGCGCTTTCAGCACGGCGCTTGGGCCGTGCTCTTCGTGCGGGAGCGACCCGTCGCGCGAGCGTTGCGTCTCCCCGTACACCCTCCGCGCCTCGTTCTCGGCGTCGAAGATGCGGATGTGCGACTCCCGCCCGTGCAGCGGCGGCGGCTGGCGGAAGGCCCGCTCCGCCGCCGGCGCGCCGGCCTTCCCGGCTCCCGAGTTCCTCGGATGTTCCCGCTCGTCGCGCACGGGTTCGGCCTCCTCTAGCCGGCGGCCTTCGTGAACTGCATGTGCAGCTCCCACAGGCCGAGCATGATGCCGGGCTGGTGGCGGAAGTCGTTCTTGCTCGGGATGAACTCGAGCGTGTCCAGCCGCTGCGTCAGCCGCTCCCAGGCGATGTTCTGCTCGAGGCGCGAGATGCCCGCCCCCGGGCACACCCGAATGCCCTGCGAGAACGTCATATGCCGCCCCGTGTTCGGGCGCGCCAGGTCGACGTCCGCCGGACAGCCGAACTCCTCACCGTCGAGGTTCGCGGCGCCGTAGCGCAGGTGCAGGATCGACCCCTTGGGGATCGGCATGCCGCGAATCTCCACGTCCTTCGCCGCCATCCGCGTCGAGAGACCCTGCGTGGGCGCGTGGATGCGCATCCCTTCCTCGGCGAAGAAGCGAACCTTTGAGGGGTCCGCCTTCAGCTCCTGGAACAGCGCGGGATTCTCGGCCAGCAGCTGTGCCTCGGCCGCGATCGCGTACTGCGTCGTCTCGAGACCGCCGATGTGCATCCCGAACAGCACCCCGATGACCTCGTTGTCGGTCAGCTTGCGGTTCATCGCCTGGTAGGTGACCTGCGTCAGGAAGCTGGTCATGTCGTCGCCGGGGTTCTCCCGCTTGTGCGTCACCTGGTCCTGGACGTATTGCATGAAGTCGCCCAGGTCGCGAGCGTTCTCCATCTCCTCTTCGTCCGACATGATGTTGCGGTGGCCCTTGCCGTAGACGAAGCGCCGCACCTGCGCCTGGCCCCACTTCCGCAGGATGTCCAGGTCCTCCAGCGGCCACCCGAGGATCGTCGTCATCACCAGCTGCGGGAGCGGCGCTGCGAAGTCCTCAACGAACTCGATCTCGGCCGGGTCGCGGTCGATCCACTCATCGATCAGCTGGTCCACGAACTTCTCGACCATCGGGCGGTGGCGCGGAGCGCCCGTCGCCCCCACCCACGGGTCGGTCAGCTCGATGCGATGCGCCTTGTGCAGCTCCAGGTTGGGCCGCAGCGTGTTCAGCGCCATCGCGTCGGCGAGCGCGCTCGCCTCGCCGTCCTCTGTGCTCATGCCGGCCGTGCTGTTCCCCTCCGCGCCGGCGAATCCCGGCTGCGGGAACGTCCACGGGTCGCGCACGATGTCGTAGATGTCCTGGTACTTCGTGATGACGAAGCCGTCGGTGTCGGGCGTGCTGCCTTCACCTGGAATGCGTTGCACGGGCGATTCCGCGTGGAGGATCTTGTAGGCCTCCGCCCAGTGCTCCTGTGCGCCGGGCTCGAAGAGGTCCACGTCCTCCAGGTTCACGGGGCACTCCGCCACCGCGTTGATCATCTCCGTGTAGTCGTTTGCCGCGCTCTCTGTCGTCATGCGTCGGTCTCCCTCGATGAGGTCTTGGGCGGATTCTGCCACTTTCGCGGCGTTGGCGCGGCCCCAGGATGCGGCCTGCCGCTGGCGAACCATCTCCCGCCGCCGCACACTACGCGCCACTTCACTCCGAGGAGCCCTACCCGTGTCTGTAACCGTGAACGTGACCTACCCCGCCGACGGCGTCGGCCTCATCGCCTTCTCCGACCCGCCCATGAACTTCGGGGGCGGAGAGCTTGGCGCGGGTATCCTCGACGCCATCTCCGAGATCGAAGAGTCCGGCGCGAAGGTTTTCGTGCTGGCCTCCGATACGCCCGGCTACTTCATCGCCCACTGGCACCTGGGCGGCATCGTCCAGGCCATGGAGGGCATGGCCGCGATCGGCAACGCCGTACCCCCGCCGAAAGCCCCCTACGGCGCCGACCGCATGCTCTTCGAGCGCGTCGGCGATAGCCCTCTCATCTCCATCGCCGCCAACAACGGCCAGGCCTGGGGCGGCGGCGCAGAGCTCTCCTGGGGTTGCGACCTCCGCATCGCCGCCGAGTCCGCCACCTACGGACAGCCCGAAGTCGCCATCGGTATCCCGCCGGGCGCCGGCGGCTGCACCCGCCTCGCCCGCCTCATCGGCCCGACCAAGGCCCTCGAAATGATCCTCGACGGCCGTCCCATCACCGCTCAGGAGGCGCTCAACCTCGGCGCTATCAACAAGGTCGTCCCCGACGACACGCTGCGCGAGGAAGCCATCGCCTGGGCCGCCCACATCGCCCAGTGGCCCGCCTTCAGCCTCGACGCCTGCAAGCGCAGCTTCATGGGTGGCCGCGACCTCAACATCTACGACGCTCGCCGCCACGAGCAGCAGATCTTCGGTCAGACCGCCCGCCGCGCCGACGCCATCGAGATCATGAACGCCGCCCAGGAGAAGTACGACGCCGGCATGGACTCGTACGACGCTCTCGGCATCCCGAGGGAGTAGCGAGCGCCGCTACTCGTCCAGGCGGTACAGGAAGCGGACGTCGAACACGCCGTAGAGCGTCGGCGTCGTGTTGCCGAACACGTTGCGGATGGCGCTCAGTCGTTCCGACAGCACCGTGTAGATGAGCGGCACGTTCTCCGCCGCGATCGCTTGCGCCTGATGGTAGTGCCGCACCCGCCGCTCGTGGTCCAGCTCCTGGCTCCCCTCGATGTAGAGGCGGTCGACTTCCGCCTCCCACTCCGTTGCCGGCTCGGACTGATTCGGGTTCCACAGGTGGAGCGGCTCGCTGCTGTGCCACACATTGATCCCGCCGTGCGGCTCCGTGCCGCCCGTCAGCCCGATGATGACTCCCTCCCAGTCATACGTGGCGGTCAGCTGCGCCACGATGTCGCCGAACGGCAGCGACTCGACTCTTGCGTCGATGCCGATCGCGTGAAGGTCCTCGCGTATCAGCGCCAGCGCCTCCGTGCGGATGGAGTTCTCCTCGTTCGTCACGATGGTGAAGACGATCGGGTTGCCGTCCCCGTCCTCGCGGAAGCCATCGCCGTTCTGGTCCTCCCAGCCAAGCCCGTCCAGGATGCTCTTGGCTGTCTCAGGGTCGTATTCGTACCGGCGCACCTCCGGGTTGTGGAAGTCGCCCGCCGAGGGACTGATTGACGCCCATTGCGGGTACCCCAGCCCGTCGAACACCCCCTCGATGATCGCGTCACGGTTGATCGCGTGTGAGACGGCCTGGCGGAACTCCGTGGTCTGGAACCACGCCAGCTTCTCCGGTGCAAGGTAGGGCTCGCCGGTCTCCGGGTTCGTCCCCGGATTCTGGTTGAACGTCAGGAAGGTGGTTCCGAATCCCGGACCTCGCCGGTGAATCGTGAAGTTCTCCTCCTGCTGGAACGGAGAGACCTCCGCGTAGTCCTTCCCGGGGATCCCGAAGATGTCGGTGTCCCCGGATCGGAAGGCCGCCAGCGCCGCCTCGATATCCGGAACGATCAGTTGTACGACCGAATCCAGGTACGGAAGCTGTTGGCCCTCGTCGTCGGCCAACCAGTAGCTGGGGTTGCGCTTCAGCACCACCTGTCGACCCGGCTCATACGTCTCGATCGTGAACGGCCCCGTCCCGACGATCTCCGCCGGGGGCGTCTCGAGGCCCCACGTCTCCGCGAACACCCCGTCCGCCACCGCCTGCTCGAGGATGTGTTTTGGGTAGATGGGCGTGCCCATCGCTCGCAGGAAGGGTGCGAAGGGCACCGGCAGATCGAAGCGCACCGTGTAGTCGTCGATCACGTCCACCGACATCCGCGCTGTTTGCCACTCCCCCGCCTCGTTCAGGAATCGGTAGGTGAAAGTGGCCCGGCTGCTCGCCGGGATGTCGTCGTTGTAGATGATCTGGTTGAAGGTGAACGCCACGTCCTGCGCCGTGAACGGCTCCCCGTCATGCCAGCGCACGTCATCGCGCAGCCGGAACGTCCATGACAGCCCGTCGGACGAGTTCTCCCACGACTCCGCCAGCGAAGGTTCGACCTCGTTCGTCAGCCACGAGACCTCCGTAAGCCCTTCAAAGAGGTAGCCCAGCACGCCTGAGGAGGTCGCGTCGTTGGCGATGGCAAGGTTGAAGGTCAGGGGGTCGGAGATGATCGCGAACGTGAGCGTTCCACCGCGCTTCCCCGCCTGGTACGCGAACGCCGCGGCGTTCGCGTGCAGTTGCCCCAGCCGTCCATCCTCCGCCCTCGGCTCGGCCGTTGCCTCGGCCGTCGGCGTTGCCGTCGGTTCCGCCGCTGGCTGTTCCGTAGCGGGGGCGGTCTCCGTGGGAGCCACGTCGTCGTCATCTCCACATGCCGTCGCCAGCACAATGGCAACAAGCCCCAGCAGGGCAAGGCCCAGCCACAGGCCCAGGGGTCGTCGAGGTGTTGTCGTGGTGGAAGCCTTCAAGTGCTCTCTCCGGAAGTGCTCTCGGGAACGATACGAGGTACCACCCTAGTGGCACATCTGTGGCTGAACAGTGAGCTTGCTAACCGGCCGTCACTCCTCGCCCGCGAGTCGCTCTCGCAACCGCTCGACCTGCACGCGCAGGGGATCGCCGCCGGGCGCGGTCATCGGCGTTAGCTCCGCCTCCTCCACCGCCAGCTCCACCAGCACCGGCCCACGCACGCTCAGCAGCTCCGGCAGGCGGATGCGAAGCTCCTCCAGCGTGTCGATGCGCGTCGTGAACGCGTACCCCGCCGCCTCCGCCATCCCCGCGAAATCGACCGACCCCGAGGCCGGGATCCCCTGGCTCCCCGAGGTCTGGTAGACCCCGTTCGCGAACAGCACGTGCGTGTAGTTCTCCGGCGCCGCCCCCGCGACCGTCGCCAGCGAGCCGAGCTGCATCAGCAGCGACCCATCCCCGTCGAGCACGACCACCCGCTGGTCCGGCTGCGCCAGCGCCAGCCCCAACCCCAGCGACGACGCGCCTCCCATGAAGCCGACGCAGGCGACGCTCGGCGCGTCAGGCGCGATCGTGCGCCAGGCCGGTACGGCCGTCATCGTCGGCACGACCAGCGCGTCGCCCCGCGCCTCGTTGATCGCCCGCAGCACGTCCTCCGGCCGCATCAGGCCGTCTCCCGCCCGACGAATACGACCGCCGGCCCCGACCGCTCCCGGCTCAACGCGTAGTACTCCGGGATGAGCCCGAGGTCGTCCCGCGTCTCGAGCAACGCGTGCGGCACCTCGAACGTGTCCATGAGCGGCCCCGCGAACCGCACCATCGAACGCGGCGAGTCCTCCGGTTCCAGCTCGGGCTCCCGGCTCAGCAGCCCCACCAGCGCGAACAGGGGCACGCCCCCGTCCAGTCCCACCCCCCGGAGGGTATTCACGGAGGCGTAGAGGCCCGCGTGCTGGATCATCAGCGCGACCTCCGCCCCTCCGATGTACAGCCCCGCCGCGATCGCGTTCGCCTCGTCCTCGGTAGAACAGGTCAGCAGCCGAAGCTCGTCGTCTCCCTCGAGTTCGGCGATGACGCTGCGCTGGTGCGTGTCCGGCACCGAGAGGACCCAGCCAAGCGGCTCGCCGTCCTTCGCCGGGGCCGTCCGCTGCCCGCGAAACGCCGCCTTCAGCGCCTCCACGATGAGCGGCGCGGGGATCCGTTCGTTCTCTGGCATGCCGCACATCCTACCGGGAGCGCCCGCGGGGGCATTGACGCGCCTCCCGCACGTTCGTACCGTCCCCCTATGGCGGACCGCGTCGGACCCGGCCTCCTTGCTCCCGACCTCGACGAGCGCCTCGCGCGTTTCGCCCCCGAGGTCCGCGATGTCATCACGAACCTCCATGGGGAGCTGTGGAAGGCCCTCGACCCCGAGGTCCTCGAACTCTGCCGCCTCCGCATCGCCAGCCTCCAGGCCGACGATCGTGAGACGGCCCGAGCCGCTCCCGGCGCCCCCGTTGCCCCCGAGAAGGCGGCCGCCATCGCCGGTTGGCCTGACTCGCCCCTCTTCAGCGACCGCGAGCGCGCCTGTCTCGCCTTCACCGAGCAATTCGTCGGCGATGTCGCCGGCGTCACGCAGGGCGATGTCGACGCCCTGCTCGAACACTTCAGCCCCGGAGAGGTGCAGGCCTTCGTCAGCGCCCTCCTCGCCCTCGATCAACACCAGCGTCTGGCGCTCGGCCTGCGAACGGTCCTCGCGCCCAAGGAGGAAACGGCATGACTTCCGTACGTGAGCGCCGCCTGCCCGAACCCGCCGGCCCCACCGCCCCCGTCGCCCCCGGACTGGGCGCTGCCATCGGCGCCTACCAGGACGCCGTTGTGCGCCTGAGCGGCCTCGATCCCGTCACCACCGAGCTGGTGCGGCTGCGCTGCGCGCGCCAGCACCAGTGCTTCACCTGAATGTCCCTCCGCCTGGGCGTTGCCCGGGACGCAGGACTCGACGAAGACATGGCCGCCAAGATCGACCACTACGAGGACAGCGACCTGCCCGAGCACCAGAAGGTCGCCCTCCGCCTCACCGACGCCTTCGTGACCGCCCCCGGCGCCATCAGCGACGAGCTTCGGGCACAGGTCCAGGCCCACTTCACCGAGGCCCAGATCGTCGAGCTCATGCTCGACATGTCGAAGTGGAGCACCCAGAAGCTGCCCGTCGCCCTCGGCACCGACGACCCCATCGCCGGCGACCGCCTCAGTCTCTTCGACTTCGACGACGGCGGCGCGGTCGTCTGGGGCCCGACCCTATTGGCGGAGTTCGTCCCCTCCGAGCAGCCCGCCCGCTAGCCCGGTCAGTACTGCGGCCGCGGCAGCCGCCAGGCCACCCAGAACAACGCCACCGACAGCCCCATTGCGCCTATTAGCATCACCAGCGCCCAGTCGTAGTTGCCGGTCGCGTCGAAGATCGCCCCCGAGATGATTGGGCTCGCCAGGTGCAGGGCCGAGATGACCTGGATGATGCCGAGCAGCGCCCCGAACGAGGCCAGACCGAACGAGCGCGTCAGCAGCAGCGGTTCGATCATCGGCCCGCCGCTCGACCCCACGACGAAGAACACGAGGAAGATGGCGATCCCGATGATGCTCCCGTCCGTGAGCAGCAGAGTCGCGAACGCCCCCGCAAGGAACATGGCCACCACCACCGCCGCCGCTTCCATTCGGGGGATACGGTCCGCTAGGTAGCCGAACGTCAGGCGCGCCACCACGCCGCCCCCTGCCTGGATCGAGAAGAGCAGCGCCGCCCGCTCGGTCGAATACCCCACCGATTCGTAGTAGGGGATGCCGTGGACCATCCAGCTGATCATCCCGAAGAAGAAGGCTGTTAGCGCTCCCGAGACCACCCAGAAGAGTGGTGATCGCAGCGCCTCCCGCACCGTCACCCCCGTGAGGACGCGCGGTGCCACCGGGCGATCCGCAGGTGTCGCGTCACCGTCCACCTCCTCTCCCACATCCGAGGGGTCATCACGCACCAGGAGGAGGGAGACCGGCACGAACACCGCCACGATCACGATGCCTGCCACGATGAACGACCCCTCCCACTGCACCGCGTCGATCACGATCCGCATGATGGGTACGACCGCAAATCCGCCGATCGAGAAACCCGTCCCCAGGAGCCCCACCGCCAGCCCCCGCCGCCGGTCGAACCAGCGCGAGATGAGCGTCTGGAAGGGGATGAAGAACATCATCTGGCGGAACACGGCGTTGATGGACTGGTACACGAACCACTGCCACAGATCGCTCGTCGTGGCCAGGAGTACGTAGCTCGCGGCCGTCAGCACCGCCCCGATCAGGATGACCCGTCGCGGACCGTACCGGTCGATCCACCACCCGATGAGCGGCGCCGCGATGGCGCTTGCCAGGAACCCGACCGAGAACCCTCCCGAAACCTCCGCCCGCGACCACCCGAACTGGCTCTCCAAAGGGTCGACATAAAGTCCGAACGACCAGAACGAAATGCCCGCCGCCAGCGCCACCGCCACCACCGACGCGGCGAGCATCCACCAGCCGTAGTAGGCATGCCGCAGCCGCCGCCAGTACTGGGCCATCCGACGGATTCTAGGTGCCTGTTCCCTTACGCCTCCGCCGACCGCCTCGCCTGCCCGCCCCCGTCAGCGCTTGTTACGACCGAGACGACCGGCAACTCGGGGCGGGGCAATTTCCACGCCAGCCAGTACAGCAAGAGCGAGAGCCCCATCGAGCAGGCGAACATCACCAGCGCCCAGTCGTACTCGCCCGTCGCATCGAAGATCGCGCCCGCGATCATGGGGCTCACGATCTGTCCGCTCTGCGACACCAGTCCCAGCGCCCCGAGAATCGAGGCGAAGTAGGCCATGCCGAACGTGCGCGAGGTCAGCAGCGGCTCGATCATCGGCCCGCCGCTCGATCCCACGAACCAAAAGCCCAAGAAGATGACCACCCCGATCACGCTCCCGCCCGTCACCAGCAACACGAGCATGGAAAGCGTCAGGCAACCGCAGAGCGCCATCGCCGCAACCTCGATCCGCGGGATGCGGTCGGCCACGTAGCCGAAGACGAGGCGCGTGATGATGCCGCTCCCCGCCGCGATCGCGAGCAATTGCGCCGCCCACCACTTGGAGTACCCCACCGACTCGTAGTACGGAACCGCGTGCGCGGTCCAGCCGAACATCCCGAAGAAGAAGACCATAAGGGCGAGCGCGATCACCCAGAAGAGCGGCGTTCGCAGCGCCTGCCGGTCGGTCAGGCCAGTGAGCACTGCCGGCCTGGGAGGCGCTCCCTCAGGCTGGGCCTCTCCGTCGACCTCCAGCCCCATGTCCGCGGGGTGGTCCCGGATCAGCAGCAGCGAGAGCGGAGCGATGACAGCCACGGTCACGATTGCCGAGAAGACGAACGAGCCCTCCCACTGCACCGCGTTGATCACGGCCTGCAGGATTGGCACCACCACGAACCCGCCCATCGAGAAGCCCGTACCGAGGATCCCCACCGCCAGACCCCGCCGCCGGTCGAACCAGCGCGTGACCAGCGTCTGGAAGGGGATGAAGAACATCATGTTGCGGAACACCGCCGTGATGGACTGGTACACGAACCACTGCCAGAGCTCGGTCGTCGTCGCCAGCAGCAGGAAGCTCCCCGCCGTCAGCACTGCCCCGAGGAGGATGACCCGCCGTGGCCCGTAGCGGTCGACCCCCCGCCCGATCAGCGGAGAGGCCACGCTCCCCACCAGCAGGGCGATCGAGAACCCACCGGAGACCGCCCATCGCGACCACCCGAACTCCCGCTCGAGCGGGTCGATGTACAGCCCGAACGACCAGAACGACGTGCCTGCGACGAGCGCGACCGACACGACGGACGCCGCTAGCACCCACCAGCCGTAGTAGGCGCGCCGCGCCCGCCGCCGGAAACGGCCCAGTGGTGAGGCGTCGGGGAGCAGTCCGCTAGCTCTCCGGGAGCGCTACCGTGGCCGTGCCCTCAAGGCTCGGCGACTCGCCCTCCCGTGACAGCCAGATGTCGCAGTCCGCCAGGCGCACGCCGTCTTCCTCGCGGATGGCGGTTACCCTCCCGCCGGCCGTTACGTGGTCTCCGTCCAGCACTACTTTGGGGAAGCGCACCGTGACGCGCCGAACGCTCGTCGGCCCCGCCCAGTCCATCAGCATGTTAAGCATGTAGCTCAACCCCAGCGGCCCCTGGTTGATCGTGCGTTCACCCAGTCCGAACGGCAGCGCCGCCACGGCCTTGCGGTCCCAGTGAACGGGGTTGGGGTCACGCAGGATCGCGGCCATCGTGCGCATCCGCTCCGGTCGCACGCTCTCCATCACCCACTCCGGTATCGAATCACCGACCTGCACGTTCATGCCGCCGACCTCCGGTAGGTCCATGTGATCGTCGAGCTCGCCGCGAAGTCGCCCTCCGGCTCGTGCAGCTCGAAGCGGAACTGGATCCGGTCGTAGTAGCCCGGGCGGTCGTGCCGCCGCGGCCCCTCCATCCGGTCGGCTTCGGTCACCCTGCCGGTCACGGTGTACTCGACGTCCTCGTGCAGGGGCCGTTCGATCTCCCAGTCGTAGCTCTCGATACCGATGGAGAAGTCCGACTCCGCCTGCCCCAGCGCGAACATCCCTCCGATGGAGGTGTTCGCTCCCAGGATCGGCATGTGGAACAGCACCACCGGATGCACAAGCCCGTCCGGAAGTGGCTCGGACCCAGTGCACTCGGTCAGCAGGAAGTTCTCCCAGTGCGCCACCGTGTACTTCCCGCCCGGGAATTCGTAGCCCACGAGCGCCCGGATCTCCTCGGCTGGCGGTTGGATGTCGGCCATGGATCGCCTCCTACGCGAACTGCTCGGCGAGACGCGCGCGCTCTTCGAGCAGCGGCAGCACCACGTCCGCCGGCGCCGGCGGCACCAGGAACACGATGCGGTCCACCCCCGCCTTTGCGTGCTTCTCGATGCGGGCCGGGTTGGGTCCCGACCCGAAGAGCGACACCGTCATCGGCCCGCGGCCCTGCTCGGCCGCGAGGTCGTTCAGCTCCGCGATTGCCGGGGCGAAGTCGTCGCGGTTGCGCCCGTCGATCGGCATCCAGCCGTCGCCGTAGCGAGCCACCCGCTTCAGCGTCGTCGGCCCGTCGCCGCCGATGATGACCGGTGGATGTGGGTCCTGCGCCGGCTTCGGCCACTGCCAGATCGGGTCGAAGTCGATGAGCTCGCCGTGGTACTCGCCCTCGTCGTTCGCCCAGATCGCCTTCATCGCCTCGATCGTCTCCCGCATGCGCCGCCAGCGACGCGCCGGGTCCGTCCCGTGGTTCTCCATCTCCTCCAGGTTCCACCCCGCCCCGATGCCCAGCAGCGCCCGCCCCCCGGAGACGTAGTCCAGGCTCGCGACCTCCTTCGCCAGCGTGATCGGGTCACGTTCGATGACGAGGCAGATGCCGCTCCCCACCAGGAGCCGTTCCGTGGCAGCGGCCGCGGCGGTCAGCGCCACGAACAGGTCGAGCGTGTGCGAGTACTCCTTCGGCAGGTCGGGGCCGCCCGGCCAGGGCGACTGTCGGCTTGCGGGGATGTGCGTGTGCTCCGGGAAGAAGAGCGACTCGAAGCCGTGAGCCTCCACCTCGCGGGCCAGCTCGCCCGGCCCGATTGCGTAGTCGGTGGGGAACATCGTGATGCCGAACTTCATGCGTCTCCTCGGCCAGCCGTGTCGCCGGCGGCGGCAGCGTAGCGCGCCCGCCCCCTCGCCGCACCCTCAGACGAGCAGAACGAACTTCCCCACCACGTCCCGATCGAGAACCCGTTGCAGGAACCGGGGCCCCTCCGCGAGGCTGCCCGTCTCGATTGCCGGCGGCGCCAGCCTGCCGTCCGCCAGCATCGCGAACACCTCCGCCACCGACTGCTGCATGCGCTCCACCTGCCTCCCTCGGTAGTGCATGAGCACCATCCCCACGGCGCTCCGGTTCTTGATCAGCAAGTGGTTTCCCTTGAACTGCGGCACCGCCCCGCCCGCGAACCCCGCCACGACATAACGCCCGCCCCAGTCCAGCGTCCGGAACGCCTCCTCCCCCTGCGCCCCCACCGGATCCACCACTACGTCCACCCCGCTTCCGCCCGTCGCCGCCAACGTCGCCTCGCGCAGGTCCTGCTCCCGGTAGTTCAGGAGGTGCTTCGCGCCCGCCGCCTCCGCCGTGGCCAGCTTCTCCGTGCTGCTCGCCGCCGCCACCACCTCCCCGCCGAGCGTGGCCGCCACCGCCACCGCCGCCAGCCCCACGCCGCTCCCCGCTCCCAGCACGAGCACGCGCTCCCCCGCCGCCAGCCTCGCCTCCCAGGTCAGGCAGATGTGCGCCGTCAGGTACACCGAGAGCGCCCCCGCCGCGACCTCCGCCGAGAGCCCCTCCGGAACGGGGAAGCACTCCGTCGCGAGTGCCGTCGCCCGCTCCGCGTAGCCGCCGTCGTAGAGCAACGCCGCCACCGCGTCTCCAACGCCGAACCCTTCCAGCCCCGCCCCCCCCCCGGGGCACCGGGCGAGGGAGGAAAAAAGC
>VXLW01000072.1 GCA_009841435.1 Dehalococcoidia bacterium
CCGCGCCCCCGCCCGGGCCAGCGATGAGGACGAGGACGCTCCGGCGCCCCGCCCCTCTCGCCGCCGTGCCCCTGCTGCCAGGGCGGCTGAGGAAGACGATGCACCGCCGCCGCGACCAACCCGCAGGCGTGCACCCGCCGCGAAGGCGAGCGACCAGGAACCGGAGAAGGAGGCGCCCAAGCGTGCCGCCCCGCGCCGCCGTTCCCGCCCCGCCGCCGCCGAGGACAACGGCGCCGATGCCGCCCTCCTGGACGCCCTGAAGGAGCAGACCGAGCAGCTTGCCCGCCTGGTCGAGCTGCAGGAGCGCGCAATCGACCGGCTCTCCGGCAACGGCAAGGCCGGCGTCGGAACCATTCCCCGCGTCGGTGTCTTCGTCGACAGCGCGAACGTGGAGCTGGCGCGCGATCGCACGCGCGGTGGCAGGCCTATCGACTGGGGGCTCGTGCTGGACCGCGTGACCGAAGGCCGCCGCCTCGTGCGCGCCATCGCCTACTCCCCCGTGCACGATGACCCCGGCGTCAGCCGCGAGACCCAGCGCTTCGTCGAGCCGTTCCTCGGCAAGGGCTTCAAGATCGTGACCAAGCCGCTCAAGCGCTTCGCCGACGGCTCCATCAAGGCCAACGTCGACATCGAGCTCGCGCTCGACGTGATCACAATGGCCGACCGGCTCGACGTCGCCGTCCTCGCCTCCGGAGACGGTGACTTCCAGCACCTCGTCGAGGTTCTGCAGAGCCGCGGCATCCGCGTCGAAGTCGCGGGGCTGGGGCAGTCGGTGGCCGGCAACCTGAAGAGGGCCGCCGACCACTACATCGAGCTCGACTTCGCCCAGAAGAAGAAGTAGGCGCGCTCGGCGCTACGCCCTGACGCCCGCGGCCTCCCGGTTTGGGTTGCCCCGTTCGCGCTCGATGATGCGGACGAGTTCATCGACGGCTTCCTCGAGCGCGCCCTCGCGGTTCACGACCACGTAGTCGTTGTTGGGCGCGTCGGCGAGCTCCTCGTCGACCTCGGCTAGGCGTCGGGCGAGCGTCTCCGCCGTCTCCGTCTCGCGAGCGGTCAGGCGCGTGCGCAGCGCCTCGCGGCTCTCTGCCGTCAGCAGCACGAATACCGCGCCGCGGAGCAGCCCCCGCAGGGAGCGGGCCCCCTGCAGGTCCGTGCGGACGAGGACGTCCCGTCCCTCCGCGAGGGGCCCCTCCAGCTCGCGTCGCTCCAGCCCCTTCAAGTCGTCGTAGACCTGCGCGTGCTCGATGAACTCGTTGGCTTCGATCTTGCGTCGAAACTCCTCGGGGGTGAGGAAGTGGTAGTCGACACCGTCGACCTCACCCTCACGCTTAAGGCGGCTGTTGCTGCTCGTGGCCCGGTGGATGCCCGTCCGTTCCCGCAGCCTCGCGATAACGGTGTCCTTCCCGACCCCCGAGGGGCCGTGCAGCACGATCACGAGGGGGCGGGGCTCCGCGCTCACGCCGTCTGCGCGGCCTCGGGCGCGGCGGCCTCGAGCGCCTGCCAGAAGTCCGGGTAGGAGACCGAGACGGCGTCGTTCTCGATGCGCGTCTCCCCGCCGGCGAGCGCTCCGGCGACCGCGCCCAGCATGCCCATGCGGTGGTCGCCAGCGGCGTCTAGCCGGGCGCCATGGAGCTGGCTCGGTCCCTCGACGACGAAGCCGTCCGCCGTCGCCTCGATCGAGGCGCCCATCGCCGAGAGCATCGTCACCACCGTCTCGATGCGGTTCGACTCCTTCACGATCAGCTCCTCCGCCTCCCGAACCATCGTGGTTCCGTGGGCGAAGCAGCCAAGCAGGGCGACAAGCGGCAGCTCGTCGATGGCCCGCGGAATCTCGCTGCCCTGCACCGTCACGCCGCTCAGCGTGGAGGAGCGCACCACGAGGTCGGCCACGGGTTCGCCGCTCGTCTCGCGTTCTTCTTGCAGCTCGATGGAGGCGCCCATCCGCCCGAGGATATCGAGCAGGCCGGTGCGCGTCGGGTTGATGCCGACCCCCTCGATGTGGAGCTCGGCGTCGGGGTGGCAGGTGCCCAGCACGAGCCAGGGGGCGGCGCTGGAGATGTCGCCGGGGACTCTCATCCCGAGCGGCTGCAGGCGCCCCGGCCGGCTGACGCTGACGGAGCGGCCCTCTCGCGCTACGGGGGCGCCCATCGCCGTAAGCATCTTCTCGGTGTGGTCACGGGTGGGGACCGGTTCGGTGATGCGCGTGCGCCCCTCGACCGACAGCCCAGCCAGCAGAAGCGCCGACTTCACCTGCGCGCTCGCGACGGGCATCTCGTACTGGATGGCTCGCAGGTTCCCGCCCCGGATGGCGATGGGGGCCAGGGTGTCGCCGCGCCGGGCGGTGATGCGGGCGCCCATGCGGCGCAACGGCTCAATGACGCGACCCATGGGCCGCCCTCGCAGGGAGTCGTCCCCCGTCAGCACGCTGAAGAGCGGCTGGGCCGCCAGCAGCCCCGTCAGGAGCCGCATCGTCGTGCCGCTGTTCCCGCAATCGAGCGTGTCTTCGCTCTCGTACAGGCCGTGCAGCCCCGCCCCCCGGATGCGCGCCTCCGTGGAGCCCGCGGGCCAGTCGATCTCGACCCCGAGGGCGGCCACGCACGCCGCCGTCGAGCGCACATCGTCTGAGTCGAGCAGGTTCTCGACCCGCGCCTCGCCCTCCGCGATGCCGTTCAGAATGAGGGCCCGGTGCGAAATGGACTTGTCGGGCGGAACGCGCAGGGTGGCGCGCAGGCGGCCGGGGCTTCGGACCCTCACCGGTTGGGGCGTTCGCCCCGGCGGCGGGCGGCTTCGCGCTCCCGTTCTTCGCCCCGGTTCAGTTGCTCCTTCAGCCGCCCGTACAGGTAGGCCCCCATGAACATCTGGCCGATCATGTCGCCGGAGCGCGGCGTTTCCGTGCCTTCCTTCGGGATCTGGCGGCCAACGAGGCGGTCGTCGAACACGAAGCGTTCCAGCCGCGCCCGCGTGAAGAGGCTCTCGATGAGGGCGTCGGCCCCTGTCGCTGCTGACTCATCCCCGTCGTCCGGAAGCTCGATGCCCTCCGCCAGCTGCTCCGTCTCTTCGTCGCTCAGTTCGAGCGCCTCGATGATCGTGTCGAGCTCGCCCTGGTAACGCCGTAGCCAGGAGAGGATGGCGGTGCGGTTGGTGCCGACGATGCTGGTCGCCATTTCCGGGTCGCCCATCACCAGGCGCGTCATGTCGCGGAAGCCGGGTCCCGCGAGCTGCTCCGCGTCCTCCCAGAAGGCACTGTCCCGCACCAGCTTGAAGAGCGCGACCGAGAGCAGCAGGGGCACGTGGCTCACCGCCGCCACGACCTCGTCGTGCTCCGCCGGGTCGACGTAGATCGGTACCGCCCCCGCCTGCTCGATCATGCCCAGTACGACCCGCACCGAGGACTCGCTCGCGACGGCCGATGGCGTTACCGCCCAGGCCGCCCCCTGGAACAGGTCGATGCTCGCGGCGGAGGGGCCGCTGCGCTCGGAGCCGGCCATCGGGTGGGTGCCGATCACGCTCACCTTGTTGCCGTACACCTCGTGCGCCTTCGTCATGAAGGACGCCTTCGTGCTGCACGTGTCCGTGATGATCGTCCCCTCGGAGACGTGAGGCTCCATTGCTACCAGCATCTCCTCGGCGGCGCGCGAGGGGACGGCGAGCACGATCATGCTCGCATCCCGCACCGCTTCGTCGAGGTAGCGGACCGTGTCGTCGACGGCGCCCATCTCCCTCGCCGCACGAGCGTTCTGGCGGCTGCGATCGACGCCCACGACTTCGTACCGGCGGTCCTTGCGGGCCATCAGGTTCAGGCCCACGGAAGCCCCGATGAGGCCGGTGCCAATGATGACGATCTTCGATTCTCTCGAGTCGGCCATGCGTGATCCGTTGTGATTCAGGTGGCAGCGTCGGCGCGCTGCAGGAGGGCTAGCATAGCATCCTGCCCTGCCGGCCGATGGTGCAGGCGCGTCAGCTCGACGACCCGCGGGGAAGCCCCCGCCGCGACGAGCAGCTCCGCCCCGCGCTCGCTGTGCGCACGGCTGCGGGCGAGCGCGCGGCGCATCTCGAAGCGTGACGCCTCGGCGGCAACGAGCGGCTCCGGCAGCCACTCCGTCAGCACGTGCACGACGCGATCACGCGTCCGTTGGGTGCCCTTGCCCGCGTCGTGCAGAAGGGCCGCGACGAGGAGGTCGTGGTCGCTGGCATGCCCGTGCTCGATGAGCCAGCGGGCCGTGCCCGCCGAGTGACGCTGGTCCCGGGGTTCCTGCGCGTCGAAGACCACCAGGAGTTCCCCGCCCAGGAACTCGCGCGCCAGGGCGAGGTCGTCGGCATCGGGCCCGATGGAGGCTTCGCGGACCTGGCGGACACGGTCGAGCATCAGGTGATGACCTCCAGGAAGAGGTCCGCGGCGCCGTCGAAGATCCACAGGATGGGGCTGTACTCGGGCGCGATGAAGCCGATCAGAAGGAGCCCGATCAGGAGCGCCGGTCCCCACCGGCTGAGCGACGCGAGCGGCCGGGCGAGCTCGTCCGGCAGAACCCCGAGCAGCACCTTGAAGCCGTCGAGCGGATGGATCGGAATCAGGTTGAAGACCCCGAGTATGACGTTCAGGAAGGCGATGAGCAGGAGGAACGTCCCCAGCACCTGGGTACCGCTCGCAAGCTCGATGTAGTCGAACGAGATCGGCTCGACCCACCCGAAGATGAGGGGAATGGAGGCGATGAACGCGAACACGAAGTTCGAGATCGGCCCCGCCACCGCAACGAGCATGTTGCCGCGCTTCACCCCCACGCGCAGGCGGTAGGGGTTGACCGGCGTCGGCCTTCCCCAGCCGATGCCCACGATGAACAGCAGGATCGTCCCCATCGGGTCGAGGTGGGCGAGCGGGTTCAGCGTGAGCCTGCCCTGCTTCGCGGCCGTGTCGTCCCCGAGCTCGTTCGCCGCCCAGGCGTGGCTGAATTCGTGGAAGGCGATCCCCGTCACCATCGCGATCGCGATCGCCCCCAGGTAGGCGAAGAACGCTGCCGGGTTCTCGCGGAGCACGTCGATAAGCTGGAAGATCACGCCTTGTTCATGCTAGCAGCCACCCGCTTGACGGCTATTCCCGGCCTTTCCCGAACGGTTCCGAGCATTGACCGATCGCGGGGTGCTTGCTAGGTTCGCAATGGTGTTCTCCGGCGAACGACACCGTTCGCCGGAGGTGCGGGGATACTCCTGCGCCTGCTGAGACGGTCCCGGTCGAGCGGGTCCAGGTCCTCGGTACGGCTCCAGTCGTAGATCCCCACACCCATGAACGCACCATCTTCCCACCGCCGCGTTACTCCCCTGCTGGCCCTCTCGCGAGCAGCCGCAGGGCGCCTGCGCGCGAGCGCCGCGCTCGACCGGCGACGCCCGTTCGCGGTCCTGGCGCTTGCCGTCGTGCTCCTTGGCGTGGCGACCGTGGCGCTCCTGGCGCAGAGCGGCGGTCCCCCGCGGACCGCCTTCGCCGGCGCCGCCAGCGGCCAGTACGCGGTTGTGGCGAAGAACACCGGTGCAGCCACCGTCGTCACCGTCGTGGGCGCGACCCCGAACGCCGTCCCCATCGAGATCGCGACCATTCCCCACTTGCATGGATTTAGCCTGCGCGGCGCCGTCTCGCCCACGGGCCGCCACGTCGCCCTGCTCACACCCGACAGCGCCATCGCGGGCAGGCCCTTCGCGGCGCTCATCGTCCTCGACCTGGAGACCGGCCTCTCCCGCCGGCTCGCCGAGGACCTCGATCCCCTCCAGGACGTCCTGTGGAGCCCCGACGCGACCGCCGTGGTCGTCACTCGCAGTGTGCGTACGGTCGATGGCGAGCCCGGCGTGGCGGTGGCCCGCGTCGGGTTCGACGGCACGGAGTCCGTGCTCGAGACCCACCTGGGCGCGGGCATGGTCGCGCCGGTCGGGTTCGATGTGCAGGGGCGGCTGCTGGCGGTCCGCATCGATGCCCGCGGTTCGACCCTGACGCGTGACGGCGCGGAGATCCTCTGGCTGAGCACGCACGTCACGCGCGACTGGGCCCTCAGCCCCGACGGCGCCTGGCTGGCCTTCGTCGAGGTGAATCTCTGGCAGGGACTGCGCTACCTCCCCCACGTCGTCTCGATTGAGGGCGGTGGCGGGGTCGTCTCGGCCGCGTCGACACCGACGGAGCAGGCGCTCGGAGTAGCCTGGTCCCCTTCGGGCGACGCGCCCAGCTTCGGCAGCGAACCGCCCGCCCCACCTCCCGGCAGCGTCAGCGCACAGGGTCCCGCCGGCTTCGATGTACCCCTCGCCTACAGCCGCGACGGCGCCGCCCTTGCCGTGAGCCACTGGAGCGGTAATAGCTTCGACGAGCCAGGAACGCCCCGGCTCGAGGTCGTGAGCGCGTCGGGACGGCAACCGCTCGACGGATTTTCGAGGTTCTTCGGATGGTCCGCGCGCTAGCGGCGCTGGCCGTGGCCGCGGCCGTGCTCATGGTCCTCTTCTCGGGGCGGGACGACGGAGCGGAGGCGCAAGAGTGCTTCGGCATCGAGCCCTTCGAGTTCGACACCTACGAGGCCTACGACAACGCCGGCCTCTACCTCGCCGCGATCGAGTTGGCGGCCGCGGGCGAGGCGGTCACCTTCCTGACGACGCCATCCGGTGAGCCCCACAACCTCGAGTACCCCGGCCTGCTCACGGGTTCCCGCGACGAGCGCCTTGAGCAGGAGCCGGACACCTCCCTGCGCATCCCGCCGACCCTGCTGAAGTCCGTGGTCTGGGTCGAGTCCGAGTTCGCCCACGCGAACAGCAACGTCCCTTGGGGTGGCGTCGGCCCCGTCCAGCGTTCCTTCGACTGCGGGTTCGGCCTCGGCCAGATCACGTCCGGCATGGAGAACCACTCGGGCAGCCCCAACGCCAAGCAGACGCTTGTGGGCACCCACTTCGTCTTCAACGTGGCCGAGGCCGCGCGCATGCTCGCCCAGAAGTGGAATGACGTGTCCGTACCCATCGCCGGCGACGGCGACCCCGCCAATCTGGAGGACTGGTACTACGCCGTCTGGGCCTACAACGGTCTCTTTCTCACGAACCATCCCCTGTACGACTTCGACCACCAGTCCCAGTGGCTGGCCTGGTGGGACTCGAGCCAGTACCCCTTCCGCGATCCGCTCCGGGGCGAGGTCTGGCACTGCGACGACACGACCTCGCCCACCTGGATCAGCTCGGGTTACGGTGCAACGCCCTGGTTCGACTATGGCGACTACACCTATCCGGAGCGCGTCTACGGCTGCATGCGCTATCCGCCCGAGTACCCGGCGCGGCTGTACGACGATCCCGAGTACGCCCCGACCCCCTGGCCCGAGCCCGCCCCGACGGAAACCCCGCCAACGGAAGAAGACGACGAGGGCGAGAGCGGAGACGGCGAGGGTGACGAGACGGCGACCGGCGAGGAGGCCGCGGAAGAGGAGACCCCCGAGCCCACTCCCACGCCGGAGGCCACGCCCGCGGGCGACCCCTGGCCCGCGCCCGGACCCGACGGCATTCCCCGGCTCTGGCCACCGGTGCAGGTCAACATGCCCGACTTCACCATTCCCGCCGTGGCGGCGGCGTTCTCACCCCAGGTCTACTTCCCCTGCTCCGACTCCTTCTGGTACGACGGCTGCCCGGCCCTGCACTTCCCCACCTCGTTCCCCGACCTGGGCATCGAACCCCACCAGGACCCCACGCCTCCCGTCGACACGAGCCTGCGCGCGCGCCTCATCGGCGCGCCCGATCTGCGGGTGACGGCCCCCGGTGATGTTTCAATCGCGGTCGACGAGGAGGGCATCCCCGGCAGCGTCGAGGTGAAGATCGAGAACCGCGGGACCTGGATCGGCCCCTATCGCATCGAGACGTCGGCCCCCTGGATCCTCGTGCGGCGTTCGGGCGGGGACGAACGACTCCACGGCGGCGTCGCCATTGGCGCCGAGACCACGGTCTGGATCTGTCGGGCCATGTACTGCGGTGAGGATGTCACCAGCGAGGGGCACGTCGCCTACCTCGAGATTACGCTTGACCTCGAAGAATTACCCGAAGGCGAAGCCGTCAGCGGCTACCTCCTGATAGAGCCCCTTGTCGGCATGGGCGCATTGAAGCGCATCGTCGTTCACGCGGGCTCGGGCGTCGAAGAGACCACGAGCCAGGCGGAAGAGCACGAGGAAGACGACGGGCTGAGGCTCAAGCACCGCATCGTCATTCCCAACGTGGGCAAGGACGAGGAGTAGCTGGGCGCCCGGCGGGAATGGCTAGCCGCGAGGTAGCCCCAGGCCGCGAGTGGCGATGATGTCGCGCTGGATCTCCCCGGCGCCGCCCGCAATGGGCCCCGACACGGCGAGCAGGTACGAGGTTTCGACCCGCCCACGGAGCTGCGCCCACTTCGAGCCCGGCGCCAGCTGTCCGTAGCCGCCCATCAGGTTCACGCCCGCGTTCGCCACCTTGATGCCGTACATCGCCATCCACACCTTGCCGATGCTGGCCTCGTAGTTCGGCACCTCGCCCTTCGACTGCAGCCAGGCGGTGCGGTAGGCGATCAGCCGCCCAATCTCGCCCTCGGCGTAGAGACCCGCGAGCTTGTTGCGTACGTGGATATCGTCCCAGGGGCGCACACCGGCGCGCTCTTCCTTCGCCCAGCGCATCAGGTCGGCCACCGTCCGCCGCGCCCCGCTGATGGCGGCGATGTTCGAGCGCTCGTAGTCCAGCACCGTCATCGCGACGCGCCACCCGTTGTTCTCGCCGCCAAGCAGGTCGTCGGCGGGCACGCGCACATCCTCGAAGAAGACCTGGTTGAAGTCGTTCCGGTAGGCGATGTTAGGGACTGGCTGCACCGTGACCCCGGGGGCCTTCATGTCCAGGATGAAGGCGCTGATGCCGCGGTGCTTCTGCACTTCCTGGTCCGTCCGCGCCAGCACGATCATCTTGTCGGCGAGGTGCGCGTTGGAGGTCCATATCTTCTGGCCCTGGATCACGTAGTCGTCGCCGTCGCGAACCGCGCGCGTCTGGAGCGAGGCCAGGTCGCTGCCGGTCTCCGGCTCGCTGAATCCCTGGCAGTACCAGGCTTCACCGGAGGCCATCTCGGGCAGGAGCCGCGCCTTCTGCTCGTCCGTGCCGTGCACCAGAACCGTCGGACCGGTGATGCCGATGGTGAACAGCCGCCCGCCCGAAGGCGCGCGGTGATAGGCCAGCTCCTCGTTCAGGACCATCTGCTCGAGCGCGGTCGCGCCCATCCCGCCGTACTGCGTCGGCCAGGGTGGCGCCAGCCACGTCCGCTCACCGAGCTTCCGCATGAACTGCTTGGCGAACGGCGCCTGCTCCTCGTTGTCGAAGAAGTCGTCGTCGCCCTCGAAGTCCTCGGGAATCTCGGCGCGCAGGAACTCGACGAGCTCCCCGCGCCAGCGCTCGGTCTCGGTCGGCAGGTGGAAATCCATGGCGGCGATAGTGTAGGTGGGATGGGCGTTAGCCGCTGGCGCTGGGCTTGGGTACGATCAGCCTGCGCGGTGGGCGTAGCGTAGTGGTTAACGCGTCAGGTTGTGGCCCTGAAGATCGAGGGTTCAAATCCCTCCGTCCACCCCAGCACTCTCTCACTTCGGCGGCCGGTGTAACGACGCGGCCCAGATGCGACTGCCCCCTTCTTGCAGCCAATTGCAACTGCAACCCTCGGACGGTACCCTGCCGTCGTGCCCCTTCACACGACCACCGGCGCCCTGAGATGGCTCTCCCTTGCGGCGCCGCTGTTCCTGCTTCTTGGTGTAGTGGCCGCAGCCTGCGGCGACGGCGATACCGGCCCGCACAGCGACGGCGACACCGCCTCCACCATCCGCGTCGTCACGACCGTCTCCCCCATCCGCAACATCATCGAGAACGTCGGCGGCGACCGCGTGAGCGTGACCGCTATCGTCCCCGAGGGCACGAACTCCCATACCTTCGAGCCCGCCCCCTCCGTCGCGCAGGACATCGCCCGCGCCGACCTCATCGTCGCCAACGGCCTCAACCTGGAGCTCCCCGCGCTCGAGATCGCGGAGGCGAACCGCCGGGACGGCGTCGAGATCGTGCTGCTCGGGGAGGCCACCGTGACGCCTGAGGAGTACGTCTACGACTTTTCCTTCCCGCGCGACGGTGGCGACCCTAACCCCCACCTCTGGACCGACCCCATCCTCGCCGGTGAATACGCCGCTCACGTGCGCGACGCGCTTACCCGCCTCGACCCCGACAACGCCAGCTACTACGCCGGCAACACCGACGCCTTCGTCGCCCGGCTGCAGGCGCTCGATGTGGCAATCAGGGAAGCAGTGGCAACAGTGCCCGAGGCGCAACGCGTGCTCCTCACCTACCACGACTCCTTCCCCTACTTCGCCCCCCGCTACGGCTTCACCATCATCGGCGCGATTCAGCCGTCCGACTTCTCCGAGCCCTCCCCCCGCGAGGTCGCCGAGCTGATCACCCAGATTCGCGCCTCCGGCGCCCCCGCCATCTTCGGCTCCGAGGTGTTCCCCTCCGAGGTGCTGGACACGATCGCGAGTGAGGCCGGCGCCGTGCAGGTCGCCACCCTCCGCGACGACGACCTCCCCGGCGAGCGCGGCGACCCCGAGAACACCTACCTCGCCATGATGGTCGAGAACGTCCGCACCATCGTGACCAGCCTCGGCGGCGACGCCTCCGCCCTCGACGGCTTCGACGTGAGCTACAGCTGGATCCCCTTCGAGGAGTACGCCGGTGGTTGAGCTTGCGCCCAGCGCCCCCGGCCATCGCCCGCCGCCCCATCCCGATGGCGAACCCCTGGTGGAGCTCCGCGACTTGAGCACGGGCTACGAGCGCACGCCCGTGCTCCGGAACGTCGACTTCACCCTGCGGCGCGGCGAGTTCGCCGGCGTCGTCGGGCCGAGCGGCTCGGGCAAGACGACCCTGCTGCGCGCCATCGCAGGCCAGACCCGCCGCTTCGCCGGCGCCATCGAGACGCGCCCGCGGCCGGGCGAGCGCGCCCTCCGCCTCGGCTACGTCCCCCAAGTCGAGGCGATCAACTGGAACTTTCCCCTGACCGTCGGCCAGGCCGTCCTGATGGGCCGCTGGCGCGAGATGGGTTGGCGGCCCTGGCCCCGCCGTCACGACCGCGAATTGCTGGCCAACATCCTCGAGCGGCTCGGCATCGGGCACCTCGTCGGCCGCCAGATCAGGGCGCTCTCGGGAGGCCAGCAGCAGCGCACCTTCCTCGCCCGCGCCCTCATCGGCGACCCCGACCTCCTCCTCCTGGACGAACCCACCAGCGGCGTCGACATCAAGACGCGCCACGAGATCATGCACCTCCTCGGCGAGCTCAACCGCGCCGGCACGACCATCCTCATGTCCACCCACGACCTCAACGCCGTTGCCACCCACCTCCCCCGCCTCGTCTGCGTGGGCGAGGGCGCCCTCGTCGCCGACGGCGCCCCCGAGGGCGTCCTCACCCCCGAGGTCCTGCGCCGCACCTACGGCGCAGACATGCTCGTGCTGCGCCGTGGCGACGCCATCTACGTCGTCGAGCACCTCGACGACGCCATGACCGGCGAGTCTGAGGAGACCCCCGTCCCCGCCACCCCCGTGGGGGGCTAGCCGTGGGCGAGCTGACCGAACCGTTCCAGTTCGAGTTCTTCGTGCGCGGCATGGTTGCGGCCACGCTGGTTGGCCTGCTGTGCGGAGCGGTCGGCGTTTACGTCGTGCTCCGCAGCCTCGCCTACATCGGCCACGGGCTCGCGCACAGCATATTCGGCGGGGCCGTCGTCTCCTTCGTCTCCGGCATCAGCTTCTACATCGGCGCGACTCTCTGGGGGGTGTTCACGGTCCTCCTCATCAACGCCGCCGCCCGCCGCCGCCAGATCGGAGGAGACGCCGCCATCGGCATCATCACCACCTGCGCCTTCGCCCTCGGTGTCGCCCTCATCAGCCGCCACGGCCAGTTCACCCGCGACTTCGATGCCGCCCTCTTCGGCGAGATACTCGGCATCACCAGCGGCGATCTCGCGGTCATCGGCGGCGTCCTCGTCCTTGCCGCCGCCGTCATCTTCGCTTTCTGGAAGCAGCTCCTCTTCACCACCTTCGACTCTGACGTCGCCAGCACCTACGGCGTTCCCGTCCCCTGGGTGGAGGCGCTCTTCTCGCTCGTGCTCGCGGCGACCGTGATCGCCTCCCTGCAGGTGCTCGGTGCGACCCTCATCGCCGCTGCTCTCGTCATCCCCCCCGTCACCGCCCGCCTCCTGACCGACTCATTCACCCGCATGTTCACGCTGGCCGCCTTGCTGGGCGGAGCCAGTGGGCTCGTCGGCGTGTACGTCTCCTGGTTCATCGACGTCTCCTCCGGCGCGACCGTCGTGCTCCTGCAGGGTGCGCTCTTCGCTGTCGCGCTGGCCTGGGCCGTGGCGCGCTCGCGGTGGCCCGGCACCGGTAGCGGCGAGCGCCTGGCCGCCATCGAAGGCGCCACCCTCGACTGACCCGCGACCCTCTGGGACATAACCGGCGGGCTCGCTTCAGGCTGCCGAAGGGTGACGTAACCGCCCCCGTTGACGGGGGATCGCGCCGGTAGAGTTTCCATCGGCCAACCCGTCGCAAATTGCCTCGCGAAAGCCCTCGAAAGGCGACTCTCCACGGCGTACCATGGCCGAACACCAAAATGTTCACGCACCTACACACGCACACCGAATTTTCGCTCCTCGACGGATTGTCCCGGATCCCTCAGCTCCTCGATCGCGCGCAGGAACTCGGGATGGAAGCGATCGCGATGACGGACCACGGAGCGCTCTACGGCGCGCTCGACTTCTACCGGGAAGCGAAGGAGCGTGGCATCAAGCCGATCATCGGCCTTGAGGCGTATGTCGCTCCCGAGTCGCGCCACAGCCGCACCCGCGAGCGCCAGCCCTTCCACCTCACCATGCTCGCCCGCGACCTGACGGGCTATCGCAACCTCCTCCAGCTCGTCACCAAGTCCAACCTGGAGGGCTTCTACTACAAGCCCCGCATCGACCGGGAGCTGCTCGAGCAGCACAGCGCCGGCATCACCGTCCTCAGCGGCTGCCCCTCGAGCGAGTTCTTCGAGCGCCTCAGCGAAGGCGACCGCGACGGGGCAATAGAGGTCGCCCGCTGGTACCGCGAGGTCTTCGACGGCCACTACGCGCTCGAGGTTCAGGAGCACGGTGTCGAGCGCTTCAGCCGCGTCAACCCCGAGATCATCTCGGTCGGACGCGAGCTCGGCATTCCCGTCGTCGCCACGAACGACGGGCACTTCACGAGCGAGGGCGAAGCCGAGGCGCACGACGTCCTCCTCTGCATCGGCACGAACGCCACCGTCGACCAGGAGGACCGCTTCCGCATCGACGGGGAGGGCTACTACCTGCGCAGCGACGAGGAGATGCGCGCGCTCTTCCCCGAGATTCCCGAAGTCATCACCAACACGGAGATGCTCGCCGAGGCCTGTGACCTCGAGCTCAGCTTCGATCGCGCCCTCCTCCCCGAGCCGGACACGCCCGACGGCGTCACGAACGTCGCCTACCTGCGCCAGCTCTGCCGCGATGGCCTCACGGCCCGCGTCGGAACGCTCACGCCCGAGCTGGAGCAGCGCCTCGACTACGAGCTCGACGTGCTCCGCGAGACCGGGTTCACCGACTACTTCTTCGTCGTCAAGGAGATCTCCGACTTTGCTCGCAAGGAGCGCATCCCCATGGGCATGCGCGGGTCGGCGGCGGCCTCGCTGGCGCTCTACTCACTCGGCGTCACCGATATCGATCCCGTCGCCAACAACCTCGTTTTCGAGCGCTTCCTCAACGTCGAACGCCGCCAGATGCCGGACGTCGACTTCGACTTCGCCGACGACCGTCGCGACGAGGTCATCCGCTTCGCCTACGAGCGTTTCGGCGAGGACAAGGTCGCGCAGATCATCACCTTCGGAACGCTCGGCGCGAAGGCCGCCATCCGCGACGTCGGCCGCGCCCTCGGCATGACCTACGCCGATACCGACCGCGTCGCCCGCTACGTCCCCAACGCCCTCCACATCACCCTCGAGGACGCCCTCTCCCAGTCGAGCGATCTGAAGGAGGCGTACGACACGGACGCGCAGGTGAAGCGTCTTGTCGATATGGCGCAGCAGCTCGAAGGCGTCGCCCGCCACGCCAGCACGCACGCCGCGGGAGTCGTCATCTCCCGCGAACCGCTGGCCGAGGTCGTCCCGCTCCAGCGCACCGGTCGCGGCGACGAGCACGCCATCCCCACCACCCAGTTCGCGATGGAGCAGGTCGATGCGATGGGCCTGCTCAAGGTCGACTTCCTCGGCCTCTCGAACCTGACCATCCTCGGCCGCGCCGTCGACCTCGTCCGCGAGACAACCGGCGTCGAGGTCGACCTGCTCAAGCTCCCCGAGGCGGATTCGGCGACCATGGACACGCTCGGCCGCGGTGAGACCTTCGGCGTCTTCCAGCTGGAGTCGGCCGGCATGCGGCGGTACGTCCAGGAGCTGAAGCCCAAGAGCGTCGCCGAGATTTGCGCCATGGTCGCCCTCTACCGCCCCGGCCCCATGGCCCACATCCCCACCTACATCCGCGCCAGCCACGGCGACGAGGCCATCCAGCACCCCCATCCCGACCTGGCCGAGATCCTCGCCGATACCCACGGCGTCATCGTCTACCAGGACCAGGTGCTCCAGATCGCCCAGCGATTCGCCGGCTACACGCTGGGCGAGGCGGACGTGATGCGGAAGGCGATGGGCAAGAAGAAGGCCGAGGTGATGGCGGCCGAGAGCTCGCGCTTCATCGAGGGCGCGGTGGGGAACGGCTACCCCGAGGACCGGGCGAAGGCCGTCTGGGAGCTGATCGAGCCGTTCGCCGGCTACGCCTTCAACAAGGCCCACGCCTGGTGCTACGGGAACATCGCCTACCAGACCGCCTACCTTAAGACGAATCACGCCGTCGAGTACCTCACGGCTGTCCTGCAGCTTGCCGGTAGCTCCCCCGATCCCTTCGAGCGCATCGCCCAGGCCGTCGCCGAGTGCACCCGGCTCGGTATCGAGGTGCTCCCCCCCGACATCAATGCCAGCAAGAAGACGTTCGCCGTCGAGCACCGCGACGACGGCTCGCTTGGGATCCGCTTCGGCCTCGGCGACATCAAGAACGTCGGCCCGGCGGCGGTCGAGGGCATCATCGCCGTCCGCGAGAAGGACGGCGCCTACCGGGACGTGGACGACTTCTGCAAGCGCGCCGACCTCGAAGGGGCCACCAGCCGAACCATCGAGCACCTTGCACTCGCCGGCGCCCTCGATGAAATCGGCGACCGGGGCACTTTGCGCGCCAACAGCGAGCGCATCGCCAACCTCGCCAAGCGCGAACGCGAACTCCGCGACAGCGGCCAGTCGACCATGTTCGACCTCTTCGGCAGCGAGGTGGACACGCCCATGCCCGCGCTGGAGCTTGTTGACGCCCCCCTCGATCAGGACGAGCGGTTGCGCTGGGAGAAAGAGCTGCTCGGCGTGTACCTCAGCGAGCACCCCTTCCGCCGGGCCGCCCAGGAGCTCGCCGCCCACAACCCCGTCCAGCTCGCCGACCTCTCCCTCGAGCTTGCCGGCCAGACCGTGCGCGTCGCGGGGATGATCACGCAGGTCACCGTCCGCTACACGCGCGATAACCGCCGCTACTACCTGGTCACGCTCGAGGACCTGTCCGGCCGGGCCGAACTCGCAGTCTGGAGCGACGTGCTCGAGATCTCCAGCGAGGACACCTGGGCGGAGGGCCAGATCGTTCTCGCCTCGGTCGATTGCCGCGACCGTGGCGACCGGCTCAACCTGAGCGCCCGCCGCGCCGCCCCCTGGGACGCAACGGAGGGCACCCTCATCGGCTTCCGGCCGGAGGAGTGGCAGGTGGAACCGCGTCGTGGTGGCGGTCGCCGCCGTGCCCCCGCCCCGCCCCCCTATAAACAAAATTCCCGGGCGACGCGAATTAGCGGGTTGTAGAAGGTGGTGGCCGGATGAATTTAAAATATGGGGGGGGGGGGGGGGGGGG